>JAOUGR010000304.1 GCA_029857655.1 Gammaproteobacteria bacterium
TACGCGCCGACATTGTTCTGCCCCGGTTGCGCCTGGATAGCGCCCTGCACGGCCTGCGATGCACGGCTCACCGTGCATCTCCGCCACGCGCGCCTGACCTGCCATCATTGCGGCGCCGAACAGGCGATGCCCTATGGCTGCCCGCGCTGCGGCACCGAGCTTCGGCCTGTCGGCGAGGGCACGGAGCGCGTCGAGGCGGCGCTGGCGCAATTGTTTCCCCACGCGCCGCTGGTGCGCGTGGATCGCGACGTCATCCGGCGCCGCGGCGATATCGAGCGCGCTCTCGATTCGGTGGTGGACGGCAGCGCGCGCATCCTGCTCGGCACGCAGATGCTGACCAAGGGACATGACTTCCCGGATGTCACACTGGTCGTCGTCCTGGCAGCGGACCAGGGGCTGTTCGGCGCGGATTTCCGTGCCAGCGAGCGGCTCGCACAGCAGATCGTGCAGGTTGCCGGCCGCGCCGGGCGCGGCGATCGGCCCGGCGAAGTGCTGATCCAGTCCTGCTATCCCCAGCATCCACTGCTGCAATGCCTGATCACGGAGGGCTACGAGGGATTTGCATTGCGCGCACTGGAGGAGCGCCGCGCCACCGGCTGGCCGCCCTATTCGCATCTCGCACTGCTGCGTGCCGACGGCCCCGTGCGAGCCGAAGTCCACGGGTTCCTGCGCGAAGCCCAGGCCGTGGCGCCCGAACGGGGCGAGACCGGCCCGCGCCTGCTTGGACCGGCGCCCGCTTCGATGGAGCGGCGCGCCAGCCGTTATCGCGCGCAGTTGCTGCTGGAGTCCCCGGTCCGCGCCACGCTGCAACGCTACCTGTCCGAATGGCTTGCCCGCATCGAGGAATTGCGCGTTTCGCGGAGCCTGCGCTGGTCCGTGGACGTCGATCCGATTGAGGTTGACTGATAGACTCTCGCGCGCTTGAAAAACCTCATTGAAAAGCTGGTGTCTGATGCGCTCGCGGCGCTGCCGCCTGGAACCTGGGACGGTGCGCTACCGCCCGTGCCCGAGGTGGAGCGCAGCCGCGATACCGCGCACGGCGATTTCGCCTGCAGCATCGCGATGCGCCTCGCGAAGAGCCTGCGCGCCAACCCGCGCAAGCTCGCAGAGCAGATCGTCGCGCGGCTGCCGAAGAATGAGCTGATTGAACGCACCGAAATCGCGGGGCCGGGTTTCATCAACTTCTTCATGACGCAGGCGGCCTGGCAGGCGGAACTCGCCCGCGTGCACGCGGCGGGAATGGCCTACGGCCATGGGTCGGGCGGCGCGGGCAAGCGTGCGATCGTCGAATTTGTGTCCGCGAACCCGACCGGACCATTGCACGTCGGCCATGGCCGGCATGCTGCCTATGGCGCGACCATTGCGAACCTCCTGGAGGCGCAAGGCTGGTCGGTGCATCGCGAGTACTACGTCAATGACGCCGGGCGGCAGATGGACATCCTCGCAACGAGCGTGTGGCTGCGCTACCTGGAACTCTGCGGCGAGACGATGCCGTTCCCCGCCAACGGCTATCGAGGCGAGTACATCCGGCCGATCGCGGCGGCGCTGCACACGAAGCATCGCGACGAATTCCGCAGGCCCGCAGCCGCAGTGATCGCGGGCCTGCCGCCGGACGAGCCGGCCGGCGGCGACAAGGACGCGTACATCGACGCCGTGATCGCACGTGCCAAGGAACTGCTGGCCGCAGGCTTTCGCACGGTCTTCGATGCGGGCCTCGTCGAGATCCTGGCCGACATCCGCGACGACCTGGAGGGCTTCGGCGTCCGTTTCGACCGCTGGTTCTCCGAGCGTTCGCTCGAGGACGGCGGCGCCATCGAGCGTGCGCTTGCGCGCCTGCGCGCCCAGGGCCATGTATTCGGGAAGGATGGTGCGTTGTGGCTCAGGGCGACGGATTTCGGCGATAAGAAGGACCGAGTGGTGGTGCGCGAGAATGGCCAGACGACCTACTTCGCGTCGGATATCGCCTATCACCTGGAGAAGCGCGAGCGTGGCTTCGACCTGCTGCAGGACATCCTCGGCGCCGATCACCACGGCTATGTCGCCCGGGTCCGCGCCGGGCTCATGGCGATGGGCGAACCGGGGGAGTCCCTCGACGTACGGCTGATCCAGTTCGTTTCGCTCTACCGCTCCGGCACGAAGGTGCAGATGTCCACGCGTTCGGGCGATTTCGTGACACTCAGGGAGCTTCGCGCCGAAGTCGGCAATGACGCCGCGCGCCTGTTCTACGTGATGCGCTCGAATGACCAGCACCTGGACTTCGACCTAGAGCTCGCCAAGTCACGCAGCAACGACAACCCCGTTTATTACATCCAGTACGCATATGCGCGCATCGCGAGCGTCCTGAAGCAGGCTGCCGAGCGCGGCCTCCCATTCGACCGCGAGGCGGGCTGCGCGTCGCTCGCGCTCCTCGCCGAGCCGCAGGAGCGCGAAATGATGCGCGAGGTCACGCGCTGGCCCGAGATCGTCGTGCAGGCTTGTGAGCTTCGTGCGCCGCACATCGTCGTGCACTACCTGCGGGAACTCGCAACCGCGTTCCATGCTTATTACAGTGCGCTGCCATTCATCGTCGACGACGCGGGACTGCGCAATGCGCGGCTCGCCTTGATCGTCGGCGCGCGGCAGGTCCTTGCCAATGCGCTCGACCTGCTCGGCGTCTCGGCGCCGGAGACCATGTAATGGTGTCGCGCGACTACAAGCGGAGCAAGGCGCGGCGTGAGCCGTTTTCGGGCTGGACCGGGCTCCTGATCGGCGGCATCGCGGGATTCAGCGTCGGACTCGCGCTGTATTTCTTCGACCCGCGCTCGGTGCAGCAGAATGGCGGCGGGGCGGCGCCGGAACCGGCATCGGCGCGCGAATCGACCGGTGACGAACCGGCCGAGCGCTACGATTTCTACGAGATGCTGCCGAACTTCGAGGTCGTCGTGCCCGAGCGCGAAGCCGCCGTGCGCCGCGACCTGCCGACAGCGCCGGTCGAGAAGGCAGGTTCCTACGTTCTGCAGGTCGGCTCGTACCGGGAATTCAAGGAGGCCGACCGGGTGCGGGCCCAGCTCGCGCTGCAGGGCATCGAGTCGAAAGTGCAGCGGGTCTCGGTGGACAATGACACCTGGCACCGCGTCCGCATCGGCCCGATCACCGACCTCACCGAGCTCAACAGGGTCCGCGCCCGCCTGCGCGAGGCGGACATGGACCTGCTCGTGATCCGCGTCGGCGACTGAGTCGTGCCGAACTAGTCTTCGGTGATCTGGCGGAAATCCACGCCCAGCGAGCGCAGTTTCCGGTAGAGATG
>JAOUGR010000305.1 GCA_029857655.1 Gammaproteobacteria bacterium
CGCCTGGTTCCGCATTGCGATGGCTTCCGCGACACCCGGGTCGCGCTTGTTGCCCCGCCAGATCGGCAGGTTGACGGCAACGGTCAGGCTCACCATGTCATCGCGGGGCATTCCGTCGAGCATGTTCTCGCGCTGGCCATAGGCGAGCTTCACGTCAAAATCCGGGTAGTAGTCCTTGCGCGCAAGCTCGATCGCCCTGCCATTGCGATCAATCAGGCTTTGAAGCCCCAGAAGCTGCGGGCGCTCCTTCAGGGCCGTCTCGCGCAACGACTCGAATTGCAATGTCGTCTCCGGCAACCGCAGCGCCGCCGGCGCGGGCAGGCCCGCTTCCGGCTCGCGGCCAAGATTACGGACCAGTTCCGCCTCGATCCCCCGGCGCTCGCTGGCGAGCCTGATCAGTTCGTCCTCCATCCTCGTCAGCTGCGTCTGTGCCTTCAATACATCGGCCTGTGTCCCCTGCCCGACCGCGTAGCGCGACTCGGAAATTCTCAAAAACTGCTCGAGAACCCTCCTGTTCTCCTCGACCAACCGTGTCGATTCGACGACGAGCGCGAGCTCGAAATACGCCGCCTTGACGTCCCGCGCCACCCGGTTGACCGTTTCCTGGTAGGCGTGTGCGACGAATTCCGCGTCTTTCGCCGCGACGTCCTGGCGCAGGTGGCGCTTGCCAGGATAGGGGAACCTCTGCGACAGGCCGAGCATCTTCATGGTCATGTCTTCGCGACGAAAGGTCTGCGACGCCAGAGGCGCATTGACCACCCCCGCTTCGAGCATCGGATCATCGAGCGCTCCCGCGGGCGAAATTCTTTGCTGCGCCGCTTCGCGTTCGTAGCCCGCCGCGCGGATTTCCGGGTTGTTACGCGCCGCCTCTGCCAGGAGGTCCTGCAATTGCGCATCAAGCCCTTCCGCGGCTGCCGCGCGCGCTCCAGTGGAGGCCACCGCCAGGAGCAGCAGCACGATCGCCAGGCGTCCAAGCTTCTCGCCCGATGGAATATTCATTGTCATGCGCTTCATGCTGCTCTCCTCCCGATCCTTACCGGGCGCCGTAACGCTGATAGACCGTGTAGTGGCCGTTCAGCTGGAACAGCAGTACGTCGTAGGGATCGCTGACATCCGCCTCCATGCCAGGCGAACCGCGCGCCATGCCCGGCACCGCAAGGCCGGCCGCATCCGGGTGCTCCCGGAGCAGGCGCTGGATGTCCCTGGCAGGCACATGTCCCTCGACCAGGTAGCCGCCAACGCTCCCGGTGTGGCAGGAACCGAGCGCCGCCGGCACGCCAAGTCTCGCGCGCGATACCGTGATGTCGTCAACGTCGTGTGCCTGCACCACAAAGCCATTGGCGCGAAGATGCGCGATCCATTTCGTGCAACAGTCGCAAGTCGAACTCTTGAAGACTTCGATTACATCGCGGGCGGCGAATGCGGGCCCAGCCAGCAGCATTGCTCCTGAAGCCACGAGAAAGCCTCTCCGGTCGATTACAAATTGCCTGTTCATCTGCGGACTCCTTGCTGTTCATCGGAAAACGGCGATACCGCCGGCCGCGCCAGGAGCTTGAATGACGTAAGTATGCCTACTCCTGCGTGGACGCCGAAAAAACTCGGACGGCAGGAATGGCTATTTCAGGTAGGTGCAGTAACGCTGCTGGACAGAAGCGTGAGCGACGGGTGTCGGTCGAATTCTGTCGTTGTTTGGAAAACCATTGCCAGAAGAAAGTGGACTGAAATTCGGGAATGCCGGCGCTGGTGCAGCCTGTAGCTGCAAATCGCCAGCCTGGCTGCGTTCCACAATTGCCTGCCCTTTTGTCAGGCAATCGGCGGAAGCAGTCATTGCGCACGGCGCGTCGGAACTGGAAGTCGTGTCCGGACAATGATCGCAACTGCCTGCCGGCATCGAGCCGTGGTGCGACGATCCCACATGCCCCGCATCCACTGACGCGTGGCAAGGCGCGACTGCCAAGCCCAACCAGGCGACTGCAAGAATCGCCGTGACCAGGCGCGAAGCCTGGAACTGGCGGTGGCGGAGGTTGGCTAGCAGGCCCATAACGGGGCAAACACTACGCCGCGCCCTGCCGATGGTCAATGACATGCCGATTGGAATGCCGCCCGCATCACGATCCGGGTGGCCCGGGGCGACCAGGACCCTGTGCTAAAATTCCTTCCTCACCGAGGTAAATTCAGACACATGAACGCAGTCACCATTGCGCCGCCCGTGGGCGGCGAAAAGATCCGTGTCTCCAGCGGCAAGCTGCAGGTTCCCGACCGGCCAATAATTCCTTTCATCGAAGGCGACGGCACCGGCCCTGACATCTGGCGAGCCAGCGTGCGGGTGCTCGATGCAGCGGTTGCCAAGGCCTATGGCGGCAAGCGCCGGATCGCCTGGATGGAGGTCTACGCCGGCGAAAAAGCCAATCGGCTGAAGAACACGTGGCTGCCCGACGAGACCGTCACGGCCTGCCGTGAATATCTGGTCTCGATCAAGGGGCCGCTGACGACGCCGATTGGCGGCGGTATCCGCTCGCTGAACGTGGCGCTGCGCCAGATGCTAGACCTTTATGTCTGCCTGCGCCCGATACGCTGGTTTGTCGGCGTGCCCTCGCCCGTGCTCTCTCCCGAAAAGGTCGACATGGTGATTTTCCGCGAGAACACCGAGGACATCTATGCCGGAATTGAGTTTGAGGCAGGTTCTGCGGAGAACACGAAGTTTCTCGGGCTGTTGAAGGAGAATTTCCCCAAGCTCTACGGCAAGATCCGTTTCCCGGACAGCACCGGCATCGGCATCAAACCCGTGTCGCGCGAAGGCACAGAACGACTGATGCGCTCGGCGATCGAGTACGCAATTGCGAATCACCGCAAGAGCGTGACGATCGTGCACAAGGGCAACATCATGAAGTACACGGAAGGCGCATTCCGCAACTGGGGTTACGCGCTCGCCGAACGCGAATTCGCGGACACGACGTATACCTGGGACCAATGGGAACGCACCCGCGCCGCCAAGGGCGATGCGGCTGCCAGTGAAGAGCAGAAAAAGGCGCTCGCTTCCGGTCGTGTGTTGATCAAGGATGCGATCGCCGACATCACGCTGCAGCAGGTGCTCACGCGGCCGGAGGATTTCGACGTCATCGCGACGATGAACCTGAATGGCGACTATCTTTCGGACGCGCTGGCCGCGCAGGTCGGCGGCATCGGCATCGCGCCCGGCGGAAATGTCAATTACGTGACCGGGCACGCCGTGTTCGAAGCGACCCATGGCACGGCGCCGAAGTACGCCAACCTCGACAAGGTG
>JAOUGR010000028.1 GCA_029857655.1 Gammaproteobacteria bacterium
CACGGTTTCGCCTGCCGTTCCGAAGGCGCCCGCAAACATCCGCCTGGCCGTGTCGATTGCCTCATCTGCGCTCTCGGCGATGACGACGCCCTTGCCGGCTGCCAGCCCATCGGCCTTGACGACGATTGGTGGCCGCTGCGCGCGAACCAGCGCGGGATTGAAGTCTTCACTCGTGAAGACCGAATAACGCGCGCTCGGAATTGCATGCCGGGCCAGGAATTCTTTGGTGTACCGCTTGCTCCCTTCGAGTTGCGCAGCCGCCTTCGAAGGACCGAAGCAGGCGAGGCCGGCCGCCCTGAATGCATCCACTACACCGGCGACCAGCGGGCCCTCGGGTCCTACGACGGTCAGATGGATGTCTTCGGAACGCGCCAGCGCGACCAGGGCCTCGATATCCGTCGCAGCGACAGCAACATTGCGGCACCTGGGTTCGCTGGCAGTGCCTGCGTTGCCCGGGGCGACCAGCACTTCGCCGACGCGCGGCGATTGCGCAAGCTTCCATGCAAGCGCGTGCTCGCGGCCTCCGCCGCCGATGACCAGCACCTTCATCTTCAGTGCCTGAAATGCCGCATGCGCGTGAATACCATCGCGATATCGCGTTCGTCGGCAGCCTGGATCACCTCGGCGTCGCGTAGCGAACCACCCGGCTGGATTACCGCCCGCACACCGAGTTCTGCCGCCGCGTCGAGGCCGTCACGGAACGGAAAGAAAGCGTCGGAAGCCATCACGCTGCCGGGCACGGAGAGGCCCGCGTCACCTGCCTTGATGGCGGCTATGCGAGTCGAGATGACGCGGCTCGTCTGTCCGGCGCCGACACCGATCGTCATGCCTTCGCGCGCAAATACGATCGCATTCGATTTCACGAATTTGCAGATGCGCCAGGCGAACAAGAGGTCGGCAAGTTCGCCGGCGCTGGGCGCACGATGCGTGACGACCTTGAGCGCACCGGCTTCGATCATGCCGTGGTCGCGCGACTGAATGAGCAGGCCGCCGGTCACCGAGCGAAGATCAGCTGTATTCGCGGCCGTTCCAGCGAGATCGCCGCACTCCAGCGCGCGAATATTGGGCTTCGCGGCCAGCACCGCCCGCGCCTCGGGGCCGATTGAGGGTGCCAGGATGACTTCGACGAACTGGCGTTCGAGAATCGCGGTGGCCGTTGCGGCGTCCAGTGGCCGGTTGAATGCGATGATGCCGCCGAATGCGGAGGTCGGATCGGTCTCGTAGGCGCGCCGGTACGCTTCCAGCACGCCGGGAGCGAGCGCGGCGCCACACGGATTCGCGTGCTTCACGATGACACAGGCGGGACTGTCGAATTGGCGCACGCATTCCAGTGCCGTATCCGCATCGGCAATGTTGTTGAATGAGAGTTCCTTGCCCTGCAGTTGGGTCGCGGTCGCGATATTGGCGCCGGCGGACTGCGGGTCGGCGTAGAAAGCCGCCGACTGATGCGGATTTTCGCCGTAGCGCAGGTCCTGCTTTTTCCGGAAGCCAAGTGCCAGCGATTCCGGATACGCTGATTCAGCCTGCTGTTGCCGCAGCCAGCTGGAGACCATGGCATCGTAATGCGCCGTGTGCGAAAACGCCTTTGTGGCCAGACGTTGCCGGGTTGCATCTGAAACTCTGCCAGCGCCGAGCTCGGCGAGCACGCCGCCGTAGTCGGCGGGATCGACCAGCACGGTCACGCGCTCATGATTCTTGGCCGCGGCTCTCAACATCGCGGGTCCACCGATATCGATGTTCTCAACCGCATCGGCGTAACTGCATCCGGGCTGTGCAATCGTCGCGGCAAACGGGTAGAGGTTGACGACCAGCAGCTCGATGGGCCTGATGTCGTGCTCGCGCATGACGGCATCGTCGATTCCACTGCGTCCCAGCAGCGCGCCGTGCACTTTCGGGTGCAGAGTCTTGACGCGGCCGTCCATGATTTCGGGAAATCCTGATTCGGCGGCGACTTCAATGACGGGAATGCCGGCGGCGGCCAGTGTCTGTGCCGTACCCCCGGTCGAGACGAGCTCAAAACCGAGTTTCCGCAGTGCCTGCGCCAGGTCGACGATGCCGGTCTTGTCGGAGGCGCTCAGGAGCGCCCGCCGGGCCTGCCGGCGCATCGCCACGATCAGGCGGACAGCCCGTATTCGCGCAATTTCTTGCGCAGGGTGCCGCGATTGATTCCGAGAATTGTCGCCGCCCTGCTCTGGTTGCCTTCTGCGTAGGTCATGACCGCCTGGAACAGCGGCAATTCAACCTCGCGTATCACGAGATCGTACAAGCGGCCCGGCCGGTGGCCGTTCAGGGTGTCGAAATAGCTGCTGAGGGCCTGCTCAGTGTGACTGCGCAGCGGAATCTCGCGCGAATGACCGTTGAGCATTCGGGAAAAGGATGGACGGCGCAGCGCCTGCGCCCTGGTTTTCGCGGTCATTGCCAACTTGTCCCCGCCTGTTCTCGTAATTATCGTTCAGGCCGCGCGGGCCGTCTGCCCGATGATGCCTGACAGGAATGCGCCCGCGAGCGACAACTGCTCCCTTGCGCTTCCATTCGTCAACAACTCCGGTGGCAAGTGTCCGACTTCCGGATGAAGCCGGCAATACCATCCAAGATGTTTGCGCGCCACGCGGACACCATGTGCATCGCCATAAAACGAGTACAGGGCCTCTAGGTGCGAAAGCATGATAGCACGGACTTCCGCGAGTGAAGGCGGCGCCACTGCGGTTCCATTCATTGCCGCAAGCACTTCCCGGAAAATCCATGGCCGACCTTGCGCAGCGCGTCCGATCATCACGCCGTCGGCACCGGTTTGTGCCAGCACCTTCAATGCCTTGGCGGGACAATCGATGTCGCCATTCACGAATACCGGGATGCCGACGGCCTGCTTGACGGCTGCTGCAGTTTCGTATTCAGCGTCGCCGGCGAAAAAATCCGCGCGCGTCCGGCCGTGCACGGCGAGCGCCGCGATTCCAAGATTTTCGGCAAGCCGCGCGATCGCGACCGCATTGCGGTTGGTGTGATCCCAGCCCGTGCGCATCTTGAGAGTGACCGGCACGCCGGCCGCGGCGATTACCCGGGTCAGTATTGCGCGTACCAGCGGCTCATCGCGCATCAAGGCGGAACCCGCCGCATGGTTGCAGACTTTCTTGGCCGGGCAACCAAGGTTGATGTCGATGATCTGGGCGCCCAGATCGACATTCCTGACGGCCGCCTCGGCCATCATTCCGGGTTCGCCGCCGGCAATCTGCACGATGCGGGGCTCCGGTTCGTCCCGATGGATCAACCGATTCCGCGATTTGGACGTATTCCAGAGCCGCGTGTCGGAGGTCACCATTTCCGTGGCTGCCATCGCAGCACCCATGCGCCGGCAAAGCATTCGGAATGGCCGATCGGTCACGCCGGCCATCGGCGCCAGCGCGAGCGGCGCCGCCAGGGAAAATGGCCCGATTTTCATTGGGCTACCGGCTGCCCTTCGTTTGCGCAATGCACGCCGCCCGTCATCGGCAGGCAAACGTCCATTTCGAACCCGACGGCATCCTTGCCCGGGTCAACGATCCGGATTTCGGCGTCAGCGCGCTGGCCCGGTCCCAGCAACTTCCCCGCGCCTTCACCCGGCAGGTAATCGGCTGGCTCGACGTCGCGTACGCCGACTGTCGTGCCAAAACGATCCTGCAAGGCCAGTCGCAACAGGGGGTAAGGCTGGGCGTGGGAGGCCCGATTGACGATGCTTGCGCGCAGCAGCAATCGGCCGGGATGCATGGAATCGCTTGCGGCGCCCCATTGCCGCAGTTCGTAGCTGGCGAGATCGGTCGGTACCGCAATTGGAAAACCGAGGAGCGCATATGCCTGTGCAAGCAGGGGACCGATCGCAGGTTTCTGGACCAGTGCATTGCGCTGTACATGGACGACCTGGGCGCCAAGCATCAGCAACAGGACTGCAGTACCGAGCGCCCAGGGCCAGCGGCGCCGGTCATCATCGGCCGCAGGTTCATCGAAGTCAGCGCCAGAGATGGCGCTTGCAGCGGCCTCTTCCGCGAGACCCTTTCGCATTTCGTCCGGTATCGGGATGCGCCGTGCCTCGAACCGGTTCGGCAGGAACTGGCGGGGTTCCAATCGTGGCTCAGCCGGGGATTCCTCCAGCAATTCCGTAAAGGCTGCCGGTGATTCAGGCACTTCGTCCGATTCGTCCAGGACGATGATCGGGAATTCGTCGGTCGGATCGAGTGCGCTGCGGAGTTGCTCGTCGCTCCAGCGCACCATCTTCGCATCGTCGTCCGGGCTCTTCGACAGGGAAGCCGCAATCAAGCCGGGGTCAATCTTCAAGGTTCGAGGGGCCTCGGCTGCCCGAGCGGCCGCAGCCATGTGTCGCAATTCCGTGGCCGGCGCTTCGACGAACAGGCGGTCGAGATCCCCGATGTCGCCGTCGAACTCGAAGGAAGGATCCCCGTCGGGCGCCGCATCTTCCATGGCCGCTTCCGATGCAAGGCCGGTTTCTGCGGGAGTCGACAACTCGATGTTCTCGTTGCCCGGCAGCTCCTCGACTGTAATCGTGTCTTCGGGCGCCGGGGTTTCTTCAGCGCCGGGGCCGGCCCGGAATGGTTCTTCGCTCAGATTTTCAAGCGCATTAAAACGCGTCGCGCAGACGCCGCAGCGAACATTGCCCTGCGCAGAGCGCAACGCGTCGGTAGTGACGCGAAAGACCGTCGTGCAGTCGGGGCATTGGGTATACACGCTTACTCCGCGCGCCGGTGACCAGTGAGGGCGATCCATCCGTCACTTCTGGCCGCCGTTTCAATATCAAACCACGGACCGTAGGCATCCGCCACCTCAGCGGCCTGCGCCTCGAGCAGTCCCGCCAGCAGCACCCTGCCGGCAGGGCAAAGCCTGGCCAGTTCGGGTGCCAGTTGTCGCAACGGACTCGCCAGGATGTTGGCGAGTACCAAGTCATAGGCGCCATCGGCCAGATTCGCGGCGTCGCGAATTTCCAGCTGCGCGGTCAGGCCGTTGCGGCGCGCATTATCGCGGGTGGCGGTCAGCGCCTGCGGATCGATATCAACGGCGCACGCATGTGCCGCGCCCAGCTTCAGTGCAGCGAGCGCCAGGATGCCGGACCCGCAGCCATAGTCGAGCACGTTCTGGCCCGCAAGCGACTGTCCGTCCAGCCATTCAAGGCACATGGCAGTCGTCGCATGCGTACCCGTTCCGAATGCGAGGCCCGGATCGAGTTCCAGCACGATGCCATTGCGGTCGCCGGGCGGCTGCCCGCCGGGGCAGACCCATAGGCGCTTGCCAAAGCGCATGGGCCGGAAATCCTTGAGCCATTCGCGCTCCCAGACACGGTCCTCGACAAATTCATGGCGCACTGCTTCGGCGGGCAGTGCCAGAACCGCAATCAGGGTTGCAGCGACGACGCCGGGATTCACTTCGACCGGAAATAATGCGCAAAGCCGGATTTCCGGCCACAGCGGCGTCTCGCCCGGCGCCGGTTCCAGCACCGGATGGTCCGCCGCGTCGGCGAGCGACACGGACAGTGCTCCGAGCGCAAGACAGGCGGTCTCGGCGGGGCCGGGTTCGGCTGGCCCCAGATCAATCACGAGCTGATGAAATGGCATCGGCTGGCAGCGGCAACCGCCGTCACTTGAGGCCGAGCCGGCGTTCCAGGTAGTGGATGTCGAGGCCACCCTGCCTGAATGCCGAGTGGCCGAAGATCTCCTGGTGCAGCGGCGCATTGGTCTTGATGCCTTCGACGACCATTTCGGACAACGCATTCTTCATTCGCGCGATCGCGGTGTCACGGTTTTCGCCGTACGAAATCAGCTTTGCTACCAGTGAATCGTAGAATGGCGGCACCGAGTAGCCGGAATAAAGGTGGCTGTCGACGCGCACGCCGGGACCGCCCGGCGCATGCCACAGCCGTACCAAACCGGGCGACGGCGTGAAGGTCTTCGGGTCCTCGGCATTGATCCGGCACTCGATTGAGTGCCCGCGCAACACGATGTCCTGCTGCTTGAATGGCAGCGGCTCGCCCGCAGCGACGCGCAACTGCAGCTTCACAATGTCGATGCCGGTGACGATCTCGGTAATCGGGTGCTCAACCTGCACGCGTGTGTTCATTTCGATGAAGTAGAAGTTGCCTTCTTCGAACAGGAACTCCAGCGTGCCGGCGCTGCGATAGCCGACCGCCGCGCAGGCCGCCACAAGCCGCTCGCCCATCTCGTCCCGCTGGGCCTGCGTAATCCCCGGTGCCGGCGCTTCCTCGATGATCTTCTGGCGCCTACGCTGCAGTGAGCAGTCGCGCTCGCCGAGCGACACGACGTTGCCGTAGTTGTCGCCGATGACCTGGAATTCGATATGACGCGGCTTCTCGAGGTATTTCTCCATATAGACCGTGTCATTGCCGAACGCCGCCTGGGCCTCGGTTTTCGCAACATTGATCGCGTTTACCAGCGTGGCGTCGCTGTGCACCACGCGCATGCCCCGGCCACCTCCGCCGCCCGAGGCCTTGATGATTACCGGGTAGCCTATGGTGCGTGCCATCCTGAAGCATTCGTCAGTGTCCTCTGGCAGCGGCCCGTCGGAACCGGGCACGCAGGGCACGCCATGCTCCTTCATCATCCGGATCGCCGAAACCTTGTCTCCGAGCTGGCGGATCGTCTCGCTGCGCGGGCCGATGAATACGAAGCCGCTGTTCTCGACGCGCTCCGCGAAATCGGCGTTCTCTGACAGGAATCCGTATCCGGGATGAATGGCGACCGCGTCGGTAACCTCGGCGGCGCTGATGATCGCCGGCATGTTCAGGTAGCTGTCCCTGGAGGCGGGCGGCCCGATGCAGACAGTCTCGTCCGCCAGCAACACGTGCTTGAGATTCTGGTCCGCCGTCGAGTGGACCGCGACAGTCTTGATGCCGAGCTCACGGCAGGCGCGCAGTATGCGCAACGCAATCTCGCCGCGGTTGGCGATGACGATCTTGTCCAGCATCCTTGTTACTCGATCGCGAACAACGGCTGGCCGAACTCAACCGGTTCGCCGTTCTTGGCGAGCATGGCGACGATCTTGCCGGCGCGCTCGCTCTCGATCTGGTTCATCATCTTCATGGCCTCGATGACGCAAAGCACCTGGCCAACACGGACTTCCTGGCCGATTTCGACGAAGGGCTTGGCGCCGGGCGCCGGCGAAGCATAGAAAGTGCCGACCATCGGCGCCGTGACCATGTTTTCGTCACGCTGCCCGGCCAGTGCCGGTACGGCTGGGGCGGAAGCCCGCACCGGTGTGGCCGGCAGCTGCATTGGCGGAGGCGCGCCGGTCGCCACGACATTGACGCCCTGGGTGAAGCGGGCGATACGTACTGATTCCTCGCCTTCCGAGATCTCGAGTTCAGCCAGCCCGGACTCCTCCAGCAGCTCGATCAGTTTTTTTATCTTTCGTATATCCATTCATTTCCCCTGGGGCCGGTCGAGGCGCTCGAGCGCGGCTGCGAGCGCGAGCTCATAGCCCTGCGCTCCGAGGCCAGCGATGCTGCCCACCGCGATGTCGGAAAAATAGGATTGCTTTCGGAATTGCTCCCGCGCGTGAACGTTGGAAAGGTGCACTTCGATGAATGGCACCGACACTGCCAGGAGCGCGTCACGCAGCGCGATACTTGTATGAGTGAAGGCGCCGGGATTCAGGATCACGAAATCGGCCGGTTGCTGGCGCAGGGCCTGGACGCGCTCGACCAATTCGTGCTCGGCGTTGCTCTGGAAGCCCTCGAGGACCGCACCGCGGCTCGCGGCCTGCGCCTTCAACCGCTCCTCAATGGCCTCCAGCGTGTCCCGGCCGTAATGATCAGGCTCCCGGCTGCCGAGCAGGTTGAGGTTCGGTCCATTGATAAGGAGAATCCGTCGCATCGGCCGCCCAATCCCCCTTGAGCCACCGGCCTCGGTGGACGCTCATTGAACCGGAGAGGGTCGAATTTGTCCAGATAATGCACGGATAATGGGGCGAACGGCGTCGAACTGACGCCAAACTGGCGGGTTCTGGGGAGTCTCAGGAGCCCGATTGACCGGTTTCGGCCATTTCTTTGCGAATGCGGGCCCTGGCCGTTGCCATGTCGATAGTACCCGAGTCCACTTCTGCCACCAGTTTCAAGATGGCCTCGGCCTGCGGACGGTGCAATTCGCCCATATGAATGGTTGCAATGCGACCCGAGCTGTCAGTGAAGGCGGTGAAGGGCAGTCCGATCGTGTCCATGCCAAAGGCCCGTGCGGCATCCATGCCGTCCTGCTCCCCGATCAGCACAATGTAATCGATTGGCATTTTCTGCAGGTATTGAAGGACGTCCTCCCGGAAGTCCACCGCGATGCCGATGACTTCCACGCCCTGCGCGCGATGCTCGCGCGCCAGTTCATTCAGCATCGGTATCTCGCGCCGGCAGGGCGCACACCAGGTCGCCCAGAAATTGATGACCAGCACCTTGCCGTCCCATTCTGAAAGCGCTCGCGGCTTGCCGTCGCGATCGGCAAGCGTGATGTCAGGCCGGCGTTCAGGAATGGCGACGGGGCGGATCGGCTCGACCGGCGGCAGTTCCGGCGCGAGCAGGTTGCGGCTCACGAGGTAAGCGCCGAGGCCCGCAAGAGAGGCCACGAGCAGGAGGCCGGCCCATTGCACGCCGCGCGGCAGATTCAGCATTCGCGGGCGAACCGGGTCAAGTGCTCCCGGAATGCGTCGGCCGGCACATAGCCGACCAGCCGGAAACCGCGGCACTCGCGCCCGTGGGCACCGAAGAAAGCCGTGGTCGGGGGTCCATAGACGCCGAAGCGGCGCAGCAAAGCCTGGTCGGCGGGGCCATTTGCCGTGACATCGGCCTTCAGAAGCACGAAACCTGACAGGTCCCTCTGCACGTCGGCATTGGAAAACGTGTATTTCTCCATTTCCTTGCAGGACACGCACCAGTCCGCATAGAAATCGAGCATCGTGGGCTGGCCGGCGGCGAGTGCCGCCGCAAGTTCACGGTCCAGCTCCTCGACCGAGGTGATCTTGCGGAATGGCAGCGCCTCGGCAGCCGTCGCCTGCGATCTCCCAAGCGCGCCGGGCAAGGAAATGCCGCGCAGCGGCTGCAGCGGATCGTGGCCGCCGGCCGCGGCGCCGATCATCATGATGACGCCCCAGGCGATCGCGGCGAGGCCCGCGCCACGCACGAGCGGCCGCGGCACCCCTTTCGGGTCCGGCCGTCCGAATCCGCCGAAGTAATAGCCGGCGACGAAGACGAGCAATGCCCACAGCGCCAGTGTCTGGGGACCCGGCAGGATTCTTTCGAGCATCCACACGGCGACACCCAGCATCATCACTCCGAACAAGGCCTTGACCGTCGTCATCCAGGGCCCGGCATGCGGCAGGAAACGCCCACCCGCGACGCCGACCAGCAGCAGCGGCGCGCCCATGCCGATGGACATCGCAAAGAGAGCCAGCGCGCCGCGCAGCACGTCGCCCGCCTGGCCAATGACCGCGAGTGCGGCAACCAGCGGCGGCGCAACGCAGGCCGTGACGACCAGCGCTGACAGCGCGCCCATGATCGCGGTCCCGACCAGGCTGCCGGCTTTCTGGCGGCCCGATACGGCGGACAAGCGCGTTTCCAGCGCGGCTGGTATGCGAAGCTCGAACAAGCCGAACATCGCGAGTGCCAGCACCACGAACAGGATCGCGAAACTGATGATGATCCAGGGCTGCTGAAAGAATGCCTGTGCCTGCTTGCCGGCGGCCGCGAATGCGGCGCCCGCAATGGTGTAGGTCATCGCCATGCCAAGCACGTAGACGACTGAGAGCAGGAAGGAGCGGCGCGGGGTCGCGGCCGCGCCTTGCCCGGCAATGATGCTGGACAGGATCGGGATCATCGGCAGCACGCAGGGCGTGAACGCGAGCCCGAGCCCGCCGACGAAGAAGATCGCCATCACGATCAGCAGGTTTCCGGTCGCGATCTGGGCTGCCAGCCGGTCCTGCTCGGCGACCATTGGCGGGGCGTCCGCGCGGGACGGCGTGCCCGGCGGCGGCAGCTCGATCGTTACAGTCTTGGTGACTGGCGGATAGCAGAGCCCGGCGTCGGCGCAGCCTTGGTAGCCGACGGTGATCTCGAGCGTCGAGCCATCGGAGGGACGCTCGACCGGAACCGTCGCAATGAGCTCGTGGTAGTAGACTTCGACCTCGCCGAAGAACTCGTCGGTCTTCTTCTTGCCTGGCGGCATCGCGATTTCGCCGAGCGAGAATCCCGCGGTCGCGGTCTTGGCCGACACGCGGTGCCGATAAAGGTAGTAACCCGGGGCGACCTGCCAGTCGAGGGCAATCTGTGCGCCGCCATCAGCGGCGGCGGTGAATATGAAGGCCTCGTCCACGGGCAGGAACTGGTCGTCATTGATCGCGGGGCCAAGCAGGCCCTGCGCCGTGGCCGTGGCAGTGATGGCCAGCAGGAACGCGGCCAGGACAGTCCTCGGACTCTTCATTCGCTGGGATCCTCGCGGCTATTTTTCATCAGGCGGGGGCGAGAGGTTAGCGGCCCACCGCGCACTTGTCTCGACGGCCTGCCCGGTTTCGCGATTTCATGCCAGGTTCAGGGCAGTCGCAATTGTATAAAACCTTGATATTTCAATTGATTAGGAATGACACCAGGGATGGGCCAGAGAGCGCTTGAATTTGCGCTCGCAATCCCTATCATTAGCAGTCTCCCAGGGGGAGTGCTAATGCCGAATCGGCACCCCCTGGCCTCAGTTACAAGCGATTTTCCAAGGAGTGTTCAACCATGAAGATCCGTCCGCTTCATGATCGTGTGATCGTCAAGCGCGAAGAAGAAGAGCGCAAATCACCCGGCGGCATCGTGATCCCTGATACGGCTGCCGAGAAGCCGATTCGCGGCAAGATCGTCGCAGTCGGCAAAGGCAAGATTCTCGAGAACGGGAATGTGCGTCCGCTCGACCTCAAGGTCGGCGACAAGATCCTGTTCGGAAAATACGGTGGAACCGAAGTCAAGGTCGACGGCGATGATCTCCTCGTGATGCGCGAGGAAGACGTCATGGCCGTGATCGAAAAGTAAAGAGGACAAGTACCAATGTCAGCCAAGGAAGTCAGATTCAGCGATGACGCGCGTGCCCGCCTGGTTCGCGGCGTCAACCTGCTAGCGAACGCCGTCAAGGCGACGCTCGGCCCCAAGGGCCGCAATGCCGTGCTCGAGAAGAGCTTCGGCGCGCCGACCATCACCAAGGACGGCGTCTCGGTCGCGAAAGAGATCGAGCTCAAGGACAAGTTCGAGAACATGGGCGCGCAGATGGTCAAGGAAGTCGCTTCGTCGACCTCCGACGAGGCCGGCGACGGCACAACCACGGCGACCCTGCTCGCACAGGCGATCATCCGCGAGGGCATGAAGGCCGTTGCTTCAGGCATCAACCCGATGGACGTCAAGCGCGGCGTCGACCTGGCCGTGACGGCCGCGGTCGAGGAACTGAAGAAGCTCTCCAAGCCCTGCAAGGACTCGAAGGCGATCGCCCAGGTCGGCACGATCTCGGCGAACAGCGACGAGGCCATCGGCAAGAAGATCGCGGATGCAATGGAGAAGGTCGGTAAGGAAGGCGTGATCACGGTCGAAGAGGGCCAGAGCCTCGAGAATGAACTCGAGGTCGTCGAGGGCATGCAGTTCGACCGCGGCTACCTGTCGCCGTATTTCATCAACAACGGCCAGAACCAGACCAGCGAGCTCGAGAGCCCGTACATCCTGCTGTACGACAAGAAGGTCTCGAACATCCGCGAAATGCTGCCGCTGCTCGAGAGTATCGCCAAGGCTGGCAAGCCGCTCCTGGTCGTTGCCGAGGACGTCGAGGGCGAGGCGCTCGCGACGCTCGTGGTCAACACGATCCGCGGCATCGTCAAGGTCTGTGCCGTCAAGGCGCCGGGCTTCGGTGACCGCCGCAAGGCCATGCTCCAGGACATCGCCGTGCTGACCGGTGGCACCGTGATTTCCGACGAGGTCGGACTGTCGCTGGAGAAAGCGACGCTGAATGACCTCGGGAAGGCCAAGAAGGTCGTCGCCGAGAAGGAAAACACGACGATCATCGACGGCGCCGGCAAGCCTACCGAGATCAAGGGCCGGATCGAGCAGATCCGCCGCCAGGTCGAGGAAGCCACCTCCGATTACGACAAGGAAAAGCTGC
>JAOUGR010000029.1 GCA_029857655.1 Gammaproteobacteria bacterium
CCCGATACCGGCATTGTCTGCAAGGGCCTTTACCAGGGCCGGGAGATCACGGGTATCCGGCTCAATTTCTCCAAGCGTTACATCACGCTTGCGCCGATCGCGACGATCATCGGGCTCGCGTTCCGCCTGTTCGATCCCGACAAGCTGCTGGGCGGCGACAAGACCGACCATGGCATCACGGTGGCACTGGTTCCGCGCAACACGCCGGGCATCACGATCGGCCGGCGGCATTTCTCGCTCAACAATCCGTTCCAGAACGGGCCGATTCGCGGCAAGGACGTATTCGTGCCGCTCGATGTCATCATCGGCGGCACGAAGATGGCCGGACAAGGCTGGCGCATGCTGGTCGAGCAACTCTCGGTCGGGCGCTGCATTTCGCTGCCCTCGATCGCGACCGGCGGCGCCAAGGGCGCCGTGTACTCGACCGGCGCCTATGCCCGCATCCGGCGCCAATTCAACATGCCAATCGGCCGCTTTGAGGGCGTCGAGGCAGTGATCGCCCGCATGGCGGCGCGCACCTACATCATGGATGCGGCGCGTTCGGTGACGACCGGCGCGATCGACGGCGGCGAAAAGCCTTCCGTGCCGGCCGGCATCCTGAAGTATCACATCACCGAATTCGGACGGATGATCGCAAACGACGCGATGGACGTGCAGGGCGGCAAGGGCATCATGCTCGGTCCGAAGAACTACCTCGGCCGCGGCTACCAGGCCGTGCCGGTCAGCATCACCGTCGAAGGCGCCAATATCCTGACACGCAGCCTCATCATCTTCGGACAGGGGGCCGTGCGCTGTCATCCCTGGGTGCTGAAGGAGATGAACGCCGCGAAGGATCCCGATCGCGCGCGCGGCGTGCGCGACTTCGACAGGGCGCTTTTCGGCCACATCGGTTTTACGATTTCGAATGCCGTGCGCTCATTCTTCGGCGCGATCACGCTGTCGCGCATAGTCAATGCGCCAAGGAAGGGCCCGACCAAGCGTTACTTCGAGCACATCAACCGATTCAGCGCTTCATTTGCGTTCGCGACCGATGTCGCGATGCTGTCGCTAGGCGGCTACCTGAAGAAAAAGGAAACCCTCTCCGCGCGGCTCGGGGACGTGCTGTCCTCGATGTACCTGGCCTCGATGGTGCTGAAGCATTACGAGAACCAGGGCCGGCCGGAGGCCGACCTGCCGTTGGTAGAGTATTCCTGCCGCCAGCTGCTGTACCAGGCCCAGGAGCAGCTACACAGCTTCCTGCGCAATTTCCCGGTGCGCTGGCTCGCGGTACTGATGCGGGCACTGATCTTTCCGCGCGGCTTGACCTATTCGGCGCCGAGCGACCGGCTGAATCCGCAGATTGCGGAACTGGTCATGAATCCCGGCGAGGCGCGCGAGCGGCTATGCCACTACGTATATCGCACGCTCGAGCCGACCAATCATCTCGGCCTCGTGCAGCAGGCGATGGAACTCGCAATCGCGGCAGAACCCATCGAGAAGCGGATCCGCGTCGAGGGCGTCAAGACCGGCCGCGTGACGGCGCTCGACCTGCCGGGACAGATCCGCGAGGCACAGGCCGCCGGCATCATCAGTGAGGCCGAGGCTGCACAACTGCGCGAGTACGACCGCAAGGTCATGGACATCATCAATGTGGATGATTTCGATCCGCGCGAGCTCGTCGCCGGGTCAACCTACGAGATCCAGCTCGACGGCGGCAGCGTCCAGGTGGCCTGAGCTTCTACGCGACCCGGTACCCGACCCCGATCACACTCGCGTCCTCGTCAGCACTCGGCAGGTTCGAGTGCCACCATAAGCTGCGACGCGCTCTACAGAATTATCCCGTGAACAGGGTTCAACTGGCCCTGTAGATACGGGGTAAGCAATGCCTCCAAATGATGCCGGGCTCCTGACGGTCTCCGACATACGAGAATTCTTTCGCGAGGCGCTGGCGAGCGCCCTCGAGCAGCAGCACCTGCGGGTGAAGGATCACACCGAACATTACGTCGTCAACCTGCTGGCGATGTTCGCCCGCACCGAGGCCCTGTTCGAACCGGGCCCAGATGGCGCGCAATCGAAGCCCCTCGCGCTGCTGCTCGCCGAGGCATTCGAGACCCGGGATGATGAACACCGCTTCCGCACGCTGCAGCGCCTGGGCGATGTCGCGCTCTTTGTCTCCGGATTCCTTGCAAGCGGATTCCCGCGCCGGCTCGTGGACATCGACTATCACATCGCGATGGGTGGCCGGGCCTACGGCGCGCTTGCCCAGACAGTGCCGCGCGGACCGCGGCGGGTGCTTGCGACCGTCTTCGCCGAACTCGAGGACAAGTTCCAGCCGCTCGTCGATGCGCTCAACGACATCAGCGAAAGCGCGGTGACGCGCTCCCAGCGCGACGTGCTTCGCCTCTATGAGCTCTGGCACAGGACGGGCAGCCGGCGCGCCCACCGCCTGTTGGTGCGCCTCGGCATCCAGCCCCAGGCCCCCGGCGCATTCGCGCACTGACATGGCAGTCGCAGCACTTGGGAGACTCGAGCTGCTGCTGACCGGGATCTACGATCTCCGCATAGGCTGCCGCGTCGAGGATTTCCTGGTCACCGAACGGCAGCAATTGCCCGCCACCTGCCGGGACGCACCGGGCGACGAGCAGCTGTTCGTGACGATCGCCGATGACGAGCTTTGCATGTCGCTGTTCCTCGACCCGGAAATGCTGGAGAGGCTCCAGTCGCACGATCCGAATGACAAGCTGGACCAGCACAATGTCGCGGACTGCTGGACCGCACTCGAGGGGATCAGTCATTTTCTCTGCGTCGCCCATCACGCGGAGCATGATCGCCCGGTATCCCTGCTGACACTTGAACTGCAGGCCGAGATCGACAAGTACATCGCGAGCTTCCTGCTGCTGCGCAGGCGTGACCCGAATCGTTTTCCCGCCGAATTGCACCCGCTGCTTTTCCAGCGCGCGCGAATCGATCCCCGGCTTGCCGCCGGCCGCAAGTCCCTGTACCGGCGCGCCAGCCGGTATGCCGCACGATTCTGCGCGAAGCTCGAGCCACGATTGCGCGCGCTCTGCCGGTCCGGCGACCGGGGCTGGCAGATGGACTTGCGGCGGTTCTACCGGCTCACGGACTTCGGAAAACTCAGGCATATCGAGCGCCTGCAGGTGTGCTGAGCTAAGATCTGCGCTGTCGCTCGAAACGAGCCGCTGCGTGTCATCCAAGCTCATTTACGAAGTCGAGTGCCAGCTCGACCCGGACATCGTCGCGGACTACGACGCGTGGCTGCCGGGCCACGTCCGCGACGTGCTGGCCAGCGCCGGATTCCTGGGTGCCAGCATCGACTCGACGGAAACGCCTTCCGGCGAGCGCCAACGCCGGCGCATCCGGTACCGGGTCGAGAGCGTGGCCGCCCTCGACCAGTACCTGGAAAATGAGGCCACGCGCTTCCGGACCGAGACGGCCGAGCGATTCGGCGGGCGTGTGCAGTGCGAGCGGCGCGTGTACAAGCCGCGCGAGGAGATCCTGCCGGCGGCGCTCGAACCGCCGCACTGCCTCAATTGCGGCGCGCCGGTCTCCGGCAAGCACTGCCACGACTGTGGCCAGGCGTCCGACTTGCACGTTTTATCCATGCGCGAGGTCGCCGGCGACGTCTCGCACTCCCTGCTGCATCTCGACAGCCGCGCGTGGCAGACCATCAAGCTCCTGGTGCTCAAGCCCGGCGAGCTGACACGGGAGTTCATCGCGGGTCGGCACCAGAGCTACCTTCCGCCATTCCGTTTCTACCTCGCCATCAGCATCCTGTTTTTCGCGCTGTCGGCGCTATTGCCGGACAAGGATCTGGTGCACCTTGATGACGATGGCCAGACGGTCATTGCGCCCGTCACCATCGAACTGCCGGAGGGTGCGCCCGGCGCGGTTGCCGAGCAGGCGGCAGCCACGGCGTCCGTGAGAATCCGCGAAAAACTGGCGAGAGCCAGCATTGATTCCACCCTGGCACAGGACTTGCCGAAATCCGAGGGCAAAGATTGCGACGTCAATCTGACGCTACCGCTGATCGGTTCAATCAGAGAGCCGCTCAGACGCGCCTGCGAAAGGATCAGGGCCGACGGAGGCAAGCGTCTGCTCGAGCATTTCGCTGACACGGCGCCCAGGCTCATGTTCCTGTTCCTGCCGCTCATGGCAGCAGTGACGCAACTCTTCTACTGGCGCAGGCCGCGCCGGCTTTATGCCGAGCACCTGGTGTTGTTTCTTCACAGCCACGCTTTCGTCTACCTGTTGCTCGCGGCAACCGCTGTGACAATCGCGCTGTCGACGATAGAAGTGCCGCTGTTCGGACTGTTCGGCTTCCTCACCTTGGCGCTGTACGCCTACCTGCCGTACTACATCTACCGTTCCATGCGCGTCGCGTATGGCGAGAGCCGGTCCAGGACATTGCTCAAGTTCACGGCCTTGGGAACGATTTATTTGATCCTGCTCGGCGTGACGATGTTTGCGGGCCTCGTCTACTCGGCGCTCGCCCTGACATGAGCGACCATCGCGCGATCCTGCACGTTGACATGGACGCCTTCTACGCGTCGGTCGAGCAGTTCGACAACCCCGAACTTGCCGGCCAGCCGGTCGTCGTCGGCGGCACAGGGGGCCGCGGGGTCGTGGCAGCCGCAAGCTACGAAGTGCGTCGATTCGGCGTGCATTCCGCGATGCCAATGCGCGAGGCGATGCAGCGCTGCCCGCATGCGATCGTCATTCGTCCGCGCATGAAACGCTATCGCGAGGTATCGCATCAGGTATTCGAGATCTTCGGCGAATTTACCGATCTCGTCGAAGGCTTGTCATTGGATGAGGCGTTTCTCGACGTGACCGGCAGCAAGGGCCTGTTCGGAAGCGCCGAGGCGATGGCGCAGGAAATCAAGAATCGCATTCGTGTGCGAACCGGGCTTACGGCATCGGTCGGCGTCTCCTACAACAAGCTGCTTGCGAAGCTCGCGTCCGAGATGAACAAGCCGGATGGTCTCGCGGTGATCCGGCCCGCTGAAGTCACCATGATTCTCGACCCGATGCCGGTTCGCCGCCTGCACGGCATCGGCGCAAAGACGGCGGTGCGACTCGAGCAACAGGGAATCCATACTCTCGGCCAGTTGCGGCGCGCGCCTGAATCCGTGTTGTGGCCGCTGTTCCGTCGCGAGACCCGCGAGATGCGCGAGCGGGCCTCCGGAATAGACGATCGCCCGGTGGTTTCCGATGCCCCGGAGAAACAGATCAGCTCCGAGGAAACATTCGACGTCGATATCAAGGATCACGAGGAGTTGCGGCAACGACTGGCCCAGCTGGCCGATCGCACGGCCGAACGCCTGCGTTCACGGCAGCTAAAGGCCGGCATGATCAGCATCAAGGTTCGCCGGCGCGATTTCGAGACTTACACGCGACAGAGAAGTTTCAGGCCACCGACCCAGGAGACCCGCCTGGTCGTGCAGGTCGCGACCGAGTTGCTCGATCATTGGCTGGACGAACAGCCGCGCGCCGCCGTGCGCCTGCTGGGCGTCGGTGTCAGCGACCTGGCGCCTGCGCAGCAGCTCGATCTCTTCACGACCCGCGAGAGCGTCGAGTCCGGAAAACTCGATGAGACGCTCGACCGGATTCGCGGCAAGTACGGGACGGAGGCGGTCAAGCGCGGTAGTGATTAGGCAGCGCGCCAACAACAGGCACGCAACCTTCCACGGCAATGCCCAGGGCGACGCCCGCGGCCCCCGGCAGTCGGCTTTGCGCTGTACCCGGCGTGCAGGCATCATGGTCCCCCGCGGAAGCCTGACCAGTCACTTAAGTCCTTATGTACACAAGCTTTTTTGGTCTGACCGAAAAGCCGTTCGCGATCACGCCCGACCCGCGATACCTCTACCTCAGCGAGCGGCACGCGGAAGCACTCGCGCATCTGACGTATGGCATTGCCGAAGCCGGCGGATTCATCCAGCTGACCGGCGAGGTGGGAACCGGCAAGACCACGGTGCTCAGGAGCCTGCTGCAGCAGCTGCCGCCGCATTGCGATGTCGCGCTGATCCTCAATCCGCGCGTGACGCCCGCCGAGTTCCTGCAATGCATCTGCGACGAACTGCACGTGCAGGTGCCGGCAACAGCCGTCGGCAGCGTCAAGTTGCTGGTGGACCTGCTCACGAATTTCCTGCTCGACGCGCACGGCCGCAGCCGCCGCGTGGTGCTGATGGTGGACGAGGCCCAGAATCTCTCCGCAGACGTGCTGGAACAGGTGCGTCTGCTGACCAATCTCGAGACTGCCACGCAAAAGCTCCTGCAGATCCTGCTGATCGGCCAGCCGGAGCTGCGTGCGGTGCTCGCACAACCCGAGTTGCGGCAGCTCGCACAGCGCGTGACCGGCCGCTATCACCTGGAAGCGCTCAGGCGTCCCGAAACCATCGCATACATCCGTCACCGGCTACGCGTGGCCGGCGCGACAAGGGACCTGTTTTCGTCTGGCGCGCTCGGCGAACTCCATCGCTTGTCGCGCGGCGTTCCGCGCATCATCAATGTCATCGCAGATCGCGCTCTGCTCGGCGCATACACGCGCGAGGAGCATCGCGTCACGGGCAGTTTCGTGCGGCGTGCGGCCGCCGAAGTCTACGGACGACCGGTGCTTCCGCCCTGGTTGCGCTGGGTGGCGATGGCAGGTGCGACCGCGGGTGCTCTGCTGCTCACCGTCGCGATCTGGCGCGCGATTCCCGGACAAGATGCAACGCCGGCGGCTCCCCCGATGGTCGCGCAGGTCGCGCCCGCGGTTGTAGCTCCCGCCCCGGCACCGCGCCCGCAACTCGGCGCGCTGCTCGCGCTCGATGCCGCCGGCACGACGATGGACTCCGCGTTCGGCTCGCTCTTCAGGATGTGGGGCGCCGAATACCAGTCCAGCAGTGGCCTCGGCTGCGCACAGGCCTCCCGGCACGGACTTACCTGCGTCTGGCAGCGCGGCTCGCTGGCACAGCTCAAGCTGTTCAATCGGCCGGCGATCCTGTCGCTGATCGATGAATCCAATTCCTCGCGGCAGGTCGTGCTTGCCGGCCTCGAGCAGGGTGACGCACGGCTCCTGATCGGCGCGAGCGAGGTCAAGGTGCCGATCGTGGAACTTGCCGATTACTGGTTCGGCGAATTCCTGGTCCTGTGGCGCCCGCAGACCGGTGAATTGAGGCCGTTGCGCGAGGGCATGCGCGGCGAGGATGTGCGCTGGTTGCGCCAGAGCCTCGAGCAACTTGGCGGCCTGCCGGTCTCCGATCGTTCGCGGGATGTCTTCGACGCAGAGCTCGAGCGCCTGGTCGAGGATTTCCAGCGCAGCAGGCGACTCTCGGTGGACGGTATCGCGGGCGTGCAGACCCAGCTCGTGCTGGATGCCGCGCTCGGCGCGCCCGGTACTCCGACGCTCATGAACCTGGAAACGAGGACCGGTGCGTGAGTTTCATCCTCGATGCACTGCGCAAGTCCGAACTCGAGCGCCAGCGCCAGAGCGGCCCCAGCATCGCGGAACTCCCCATCGCGCGCGACGACCGGCGCCTGCCCTGGGCCTTGCTCGCCATCGGCTTGCTGCTTGCGATCAATGTCGGCGTACTCCTGTACTTCTTCCTGCGGGAAAACACGACCCCAGTGGCAGCCGTGGAAACGACCGCAACGCCCGCGCCGGCAAGCGTTGCGACTGTCATGACCGCGCCGATCCCTGCGCCCCTGACGGCGCCGCCGCCAACGGAGCTGCCGGCCGCAGACACGCGGATACCTGAGGCAGCCACGATGCCAGACGCCACGCTGCCGCCACCCGCACCAGACCCGACGCTCCTGCCTGACGCACGGGTCACTTACGTGGCGGGAACCGTCGAGGAAATGCCTCCACCCATCGCCGACCTGCCGGCACAGGCCACCGCAGGCCTGCCGGAGCTTTCTGTCGACCTGCACATCTACTCGGATGATCCCGCGAAGCGTGCCGTATTCATCAACGGCAGGCGGTACCAGCGCGGCGGCGTGCTGGTCGAAGGCCCGAGGGTCGAGGAAATCAATCGCGAGGGCGCCGTTCTCAGTTACCGGGGCCGGCGCTTCCTGCTGCCCCGTCAATAGACAGCGAGCCTGCCCACGGCATGAATGCAGTTGCGCTGCCCGCCCATACGCTGAGCGGCATAGATCTGGCCGCAGCCTTGCGTGCCGGCATCTATCGCCTGATCTCGCGCGAAGAGACCATCAACAAGATCAACGTTTTCCCGGTCGCCGATGGCGACACCGGCACTAACCTTGCGCTCACGCTCCAGGCCGTCCTGCTGGTGCTTCGGGCAAGTCCGGATGCGCATGCCGGGCAGACGCTCACGCGCGTCGCCGACGCCGCGCTCGATGGTGCGCGCGGCAACTCCGGCGCGATCCTCGCCCAGTTCCTGCTGGGCCTCGGCGATCGCGCCGGCCATCTCGCAGAACTCAGCGTCGAGGCCTTCGCCGATGCTGTCAGCGGCGGTGCGAGCTATGCGCGCGAATCGCTGGCGGAGCCGCGCGAGGGCACGATCCTGACGGTGCTGACCGATTTTGCCGCCGCGGTCGCCCGCGAAGTCCGGGAGCGCGGCGTCTGCGACTTTCCCTCGCTGTTCCGGACCGCCCTCGCCACTGCGCAACGCTCGCTCAAAGCCACTCGCGAGCAGCTCGAGGCGCTGCGCCGCGCCAATGTCGTGGATGCCGGCGCCCTTGGCTTCGTCGAGCTCGTCGCTGGAATGTCGGATTACCTCGACACCGGAATCGCCCCGGCTGACGACGCGCCGATCGAACTCGTTCATGACGAGCAGTCGGCCGCCGGGCAGGAAGAGGACCTCGAGTACCGCTACTGCACGGAATGCATGATCACGGGTGACAGCATCGACCGGCGCAAGCTGCGCGAACAGGCTTCCTCCCTTGGAGCAAGTCTTGTCGTCGCGGGTACCCATCGCAAGGTCCGGCTGCACTTGCACCTGAACGAACCCAGCCTGCTGTTCGAACTCGCGGCCCGCCACGGGGCAGTCAGCGGCGAGAAGGCAGACGACATGCAGCGACAGCAGGAGATGGCGCACCATGAATCACGCAGGCACGTCGCAGTCGTTACCGATTCCGCCGCCGACCTGCCTGACTCAGTCATGGAGGCACTTGATATCCACATGGTGCCGGTGCGAGTGCACTTCGGCACCCACAGCTATCTCGACAAGATCAGCCTTTCACCTGAGCAGTTCTTCCATGAGCTCGCCACGAATCCACAGCACCCGAAGACTTCGCTGCCGCCGCCGGGTGACTTCAGGCGCGCCTTCGAATTCCTGGGTTCGCATTACCAGGCCGTCGTCTATGTCGGATTGACATCGCGTGTCAGCGGCACCTTCCAGAGTGCAGAGACTGCCGCCGGACGCGCGCGCACCCGCGCGCAGATCGTCACCGTCGATTCCGGCACGGCCACGCTCGGCCAGGGGCTGATTGCGATGCGCGCGGCGGAAGTCGCGGCAGCTGGCGGTGACGCGGAGGCGGTGCGCGACGCCGCGATCGCAGCCCGCCGCCGGACGCGCACCTGGGGTTGCCTGGTCACGCTCGAGTACGCCGTGCGTGGCGGTCGTGTTCCGCGCTGGGTCAAGACCCTGGCGGACCTGCTGCAGCTCACGCCGATAATCGCCGTGCATGCCGATGGAAGCGTCGGCATCGGTGGCGTGCTGTTCGGCCGCGCCAGTCCATACGCCCGTTTTGGCAGGTTCCTGCGGCGGCGACTAGACCCCGGCAAGCGCTGGCGCATCGGCGTCGCGCACGCCAATGCACCGGATGCAGCCTTGCTGGTGCGTGATGCCGTCGTCGCCGGTCTCACGGAAACGGATGTGCTGCCCGTCATTCCGCTCGGCACGGCGCTGGGCGTACACGGAGGACCCGGTTGCGTCGTGGTGGCCGTGCAGGAAATGGACTGGCCGCCGGCACGCGAAGATCAGGCCCGCGCCCGGGATCTGCCGCGCCACACCCGGAAATAAACCGCCAGGTTGATCACGATGACCAGCACCCCCAGCATCCACCGCAGCGCGGGTGTCAGGGTTTCTGGATAGATCACCGAAACCAGGTAATGATCGATGAAGCCGCCGCTGTATCCCCTGCTGCCACCCTGCACGCGCAGCCAATTCTCGAGTGGCGTCAGCGGACAGTACCAGCCCGCGAACTCGATCATGGCGCCCCATGCGGCCGCCGGCAGGTGCAGCCAGACGATCCAACGGCGCCGCAGCACCAGAAGCCCGCCGAACACGACGAACAGGAGGAATGCCAAGTGCAGCAAAAGGACCGAGTCGGCGAGCGCAAGATAAACCACGAGCGCCCGGGACGCTTCAGGGCTTCGCGTTCGCCTGGATCAGCGGCCGGTTTTCCTCGCTCCAGCGCAGATAGTCGCCCTCGAGGTGGAACAACCGGCTGAATCCGCTTTTCCCCAACGTCTCGAGCGCGATCGCCGCGCGCCGTCCGCTGCGACAGTACACGACGACATCGCGCTCATTCGCTGGCCCCAGTTCTGCAATCCGCTCGCCGAGCACGTCGTACGGGATGTTGACGGCGCCGGGAATGTGGCCCTCGTCGAACTCGGCAACACTGCGCACGTCCAGCACCAGCAGCGGCGGGTCGGCGGCCTCAAGCCGCTCGGCCAGGGCCCCTGGCTCAATGCCCGCGAAATTGTCAGCCCATGCCGCGCCAGTTGCGGCCAATGCCAGGAAGGCAAGCAGCGCAAACCGCATTACTCAGCCCTCCAGGACGAAGGTGACGCGCATCCGGACCCGGTACCCGGTGATCTTGCCCTTGTCGACCATGACTTCCTGGTCGGCGATCCAGGCACCGGTGATGTTCTTGAGCGTCTTGCTCGCCCGCATAATGCCCTGGCGAATTGCATCGTCCAGGCTCTTGTCGGATGTTGCGCTGATTTCAGTGACTTTGGCGACGGTCATGGCATATTCCTCCTTGTCTGTCGTGGTTCTATCGTGAGTGGTGATGATACTACTGGTGGCTCCGCATCCGGATCGCGATTCAGCAAAAGAGTCGAATATCCGGCGGCGACCGGCTCGCCTCCGCGCTCGGGAAAGTGCACGTTGATGGTCCGGTAGTGATAGGCGAACTCGGCGCCCGCCAGCAGCTTCCCGAGCCTTGCGGCGACTTCGGCGTCCGGTGCCGCCGCGATCACGTCACCTGCGGCCAGCGCCTCGCGCGACGACCTGAGCAGCAGGACCACGTCGAATCCGCCGCACGGATTGCCGGTTTCCAGCAATGAAAGGTCGTAGCCGATGTGAAACGGCATGAGATCCGAAGACTCGACACCCGGTAGTGCCTCTGTCGCGATTTCCCGCGCACGTGCGAACACGGCATCGCGATCGATGAACTGCGCCGCTGCAGGTGCGGTGAACAGGACAATTCCAAGCGCGATTCCGGCCAGCCGCATTTCGGGTCCTCCGGTCGCTATCATGCACGCCTCAATGGCATGGCGCAGCCAGTCGCGCCCGGAGATGAACGATGTTCCGCAAGTTTCGCAGCGCACTCATGCGCGGTCTCGTGGTCGTGCTGCCAATCGGCCTGACACTGTGGCTGCTCTGGTGGCTCGGAAGCTCGACGGAGTCGCTGCTGCAGCAGGCGATCACGCTCGTGATCCCCGCCGAGCACTACCGCCCCGGCATGGGAATCATCGCAGCCGTCGCGCTGCTGCTCGCGGCGGGCACCCTGGTGAACGCGCTGCTGGTCCGCCGCATGCTTGCCGCATGGGAGCGATTCCTCGATCGAATCCCGGTGGTCAAGACGATCTACGGCGCGATTCGCGACTTCACGAGGCTGTTGCCGGCCGACGGCAAGCGCCGCGACCTGAAACGGGTGGTGCTCGCCCGTTTTGGCGAGGCCCAGGTGGTCGGCTTCGTTACCCGGGACGACGCGGCCGAACTCGGCATCGTGAAAAAAGAGGACGGGCTGGTCGCAGTGTATTTTCCGATGAGTTACCAGATCGGCGGCTATACCGTACTGGTCCCGCGCGCGGCGATCGTGCAACTCGACATGTCGGTCGAAACCGCCATGCGCCTGGTGCTGACCGGCGGACTATCCAGCGGGCCGGGGCACTAGTCCTTGCCGAGCTTGGAGATCTTTGCCCCCTCGAAGGTCAGGTTGTACATCAGGCCCTTGTTCGAATAGATGAACCCGAT
>JAOUGR010000030.1 GCA_029857655.1 Gammaproteobacteria bacterium
ACGCTGGGCGTCTCGGCCTCGTACGTGATGCTGTTCGTGCTGTTCGGCGCGTTCATGGAAAAAAGCGGCACCGGGCAGCTGTTCATGGATTTCGCCCTGTCCATCACCGGACGCTACGCCGGCGGCCCGGGCAAGGTCGCGGTGGTGAGCTCGAGCCTCTTTGGCACGGTGTCGGGCAGCGCGGTGGCGAACGTCATGGTGGACGGCCCGATCACCATTCCGCTGATGAAGCGCACGGGCTTCCGTCCGCCCTTTGCGGCCGCGGTCGAGGCCGTGGCTTCAACGGGCGGCCAGCTGATGCCGCCGATCATGGGCGCGGCGGCCTTCGTCATGGCCGAGTTTCTCGCGGTGCCTTACGCGCAGGTGGCGCTGTGGGCGCTGGTGCCGGCACTGCTCTACTACCTGGCGGTGTTCTTCGCGGTGCATTTCGAAGCCAAGCGCTACAAGCTCATGGGCGTTCCGGCCGCGGAGCTGCCGCGCTTCGGGCAGGTGATGCTGATGCGCGGCCACCTGTTCGTGCCGATCCTGATCGTGCTGTTCGGCCTGATGGCCGGCTACTCGGCGCCGCTGTGCGCGCTGGTGGGCGCGCTCTCCTGCCTGCCGCTGGCCATGCTGCGCCGCTCGACGCGCGCCGGCATTGGCTGGAAGTCGATCATCGACGCACTGGAAGAAGGCGCGCGCAATACCCTCGCCGTCGCCATGGCCTGCGCCTGCGCCGGCATCGTCATCGCCAGCGTCACCATTACCGGCCTGGGCATCGTCTTTACGCAACTGGTGGTGGCGCTGGCGCAGGACCAGCTCATCCTCGCCCTCATCCTCACGGCCATGGCCGGCATCATCCTCGGCATGGGCATGCCGACCACGCCCGCCTACATCATGATGGTGGCGCTGCTGGTGCCGGCGGTGGTCAAGCTCGCCGTGTCGGGCTGTCCCGAGCCGATCACGCCGGAATGCAAGAGCTCGATGACGCCGGCCGCGCACATGTTCGCCTTTTACTTCGCCATCCTGTCGGCGATCACGCCGCCGGTGGCGCTGGCGATCTTCGCCGCGGCGGGCCTCGCCAAGGCCAACATGTGGGAGTCGGGATTCGCCGCCATGCGCGCAGCGGCACCCGCCTACATCGTGCCCTTCATGTTCGTCTACGAACCGGCGCTGCTGCTGGTGTCGAAGAACTGGGCCGCGGACTGGCCCCATGTGTTCTGGGTGGTGGTCACCGCTTGCACGGGCGTCATTGGCCTGGCTGGCGGCCTGTTCGGCTGGCTGATCGGCTTCGCCTCGGCCTGGCAGCGCGCCGTGCTGATCGTCGGCGCGCTGTGCCTGATCAAGCCGGGGGTCTACACCGACTTCGTCGGCTTCGGGCTGCTGGCGCTGGTGGTTGGCGTGCAGCTCGTGGCGCGGCGGCGCGTGGCCGAAGCGACTCCCTAACCGGATACGGCCTCCGGAATTCCCTGACAGTTCTTGACGGTGGGCCTGCCACCGTCCACAACGCGTTGCGGTCCGCAACGTGCCAGCACTTTCCAAGATAGCTGCTCTCACTGGATCGGGGGATAGTTTTTTTTCGCGCAGTGGAACTAGAATTTGCGCGCCCGACCACGCGGTCTTCAGCGTGCGAAATGCGGTTGGCCTTGCCCGGAGGGGGTTGAGATGACCACGCTGCAAATCACGTTCGTTTCCGAAAGCGCCGGCTACAGGAACACGCTCGGCTACTACAACAAGCGCACCGGCGAAGTCGAGATCCTCTTCCTCGACACCAACGACGACGGCCGCAGGGCGGGCATCTCGGCCGGCGACACGGCAACGTTCGAGGTTGATCAGGCCGATCTCGACGCCGGGAACATCGGCTTCTTCATCATCCCGAACGGTGCCGACATCTACGGCACGGGCAGGCACAGCAAGCTCAACGGACCGCTCAGCTTCGAGATCGACAAGAAGGGCGACGGCCATATCGTCGACGCGCGCGGGCGCGACCTGAAGGGCGAGCAGGGCCAGATCATCTTCACCGACCCGGCGCTCAACAAGAAGGACGTCGACTACACGAAGGGCGATGACGACGCGAACGGCATCCTCGGGCAGATCGCCTTCGAGGACCTGGTCAGGAAGAGCAACCGGGACTTCAACGACCTCGTCATCGATGTCAAGGCGATCCAACCCAACCGGCCGCCCGTGGTCGAGGACCAGGCGTTCAGCGTCGCGGAGAACTCCGCGGGCGGCACCCTCGTCGGCCAGGTTGCGGCGAGCGATCCGGACGCGGGACAGACGCTCACCTACGCCATCGTCGGTGGCAACGAAAGTGGCGCATTTGCCATCGATGCGTCCACGGGCGCGATTACGGTCTCCGACCCGAGCAAACTCGACTTCGAGAGCCCGGACCTGGCGTCTTACGCGCTCACCGTCCAAGTGACCGACAACGGCAGCGGCGCGCTGGCCGTTACTGCCACCGTGAGTATCGGCGTGACCGACGTACTCGAAGCACTGGTCGGCACGCCTGGCGATGACACGCTCATTGGAGGCCCAGGCAGTGACGCAATCTACGGCCTTGCGGGTAACGATCTACTGATCGGACTCGGCGGCGATGATCAGCTTTACGCAGGACCCGGTAACGACTTGCTTCGTGGCGATGCTGGCAACGACCTGCTCGACGGCGGGGTGGTGGCGGACTTCCAGTCTGATTTGGGGTTCCGTGACTTCGATCGGGTGGACTACAGCACCTCGCCCGCGGGGGTGAATGCAAATCTGGAGACCGGCACGGCGTTCGATGGCTGGGGCGGCGTCGACACGTTGATCGGCATCGAGGCGATCAACGGTTCTATGCACAACGACGTGCTCACGGGCTCTGACGCGTTCAGCGAGAACTTCCACGGCGGCGCGGGCGACGACTTCATTGACGGCGGCGGCGGCAATGATCGCGCCGAGTATTTTGATGCCGCGTCGGGCGTGACGATCAATCTGGGCGGTTTCGGCGGTTTCGCCGACTCGACGGGGACTGTAAGCGGCGACTTCTCGGTGGGCTTCGACACGCTCCTCGATGTCGAGTTGTTCGTTGGCTCGGAGTTCGCCGACACCTACAACGTGGGCTGGTTCCTGAGCGGCAGCGCGCCTGGCGGATTTCTCTCCAGCTTCAACGCGTTCGAAGGTCGGGGTGGCGACGACCAAATCTTCGGCAATGGCGCGACGCGCATCGAGTACACGAACGCTACTGGCCCAGTGACGGTTGATTTCGGGCTGGGAATGGCCTGGGGCGACGCCTCGGTGGGCACCGACATCTTCTTTGGCGTCAGCCAGGTGCGCGGCTCGGCTTACAGCGACACGCTGCTGGGCAGCACCTTCTTCAGCAACGAGAGTTTCGACGGCCGCGGCGGCGACGACTTCATCGACGGCAAGCAGGGTTTCGATCGCGCCGACTACGCCTTCAACGGTCCGGCCTCGGTGGGGCTTATGGTGAACCTCGCTGCCGGCACGGTGGTAGGCGACCCGGTGTTCTCGGGCACCGACACCTTGAGGAGCATCGAGTCGATCCGCGGCACGCACCTGGCGGATACCTATGACGCCACGGGCTTCTCGCCGTTCAGCACCAACGCCGGCTCGCTCGGCACGCTGAACGAGTTCGAGGGCATGGCCGGTGACGACACGGTGATCGGCAACGGGAGCACGCGCATCAGCTACGCGCTCGCGCGCGAGGGCGTGACGGTCGACCTGCTCGCCGGCATTGCGGTGGGCGGTGCTTCGGTCGGCACCGACACCCTGCTGGGCGGCATCGTCGAGATGCGCGGCTCGAACTTCGACGACGTGCTGATGGGCACGTCCAACGGCACGCTGTTCGCCGAGATCTACGAAGGACTCGGAGGGAACGACACCTTCAGCGGCCGGGGCGGCGTCGACAAGGCCATCTACGGCACGGCCGGCGTCAGCGGCATCACGGTAGTGATGGCCACGGCCGCCGGCTCGAACATCGGCACCGTGACCGGCGACTCGGCGGTCGGCACCGACACGCTGATCGACATCGCGTTCGTCCAGGGAACGTTCCTCGACGACACGTACGACGCGACCGGCTATTTCAGCCCGGTCACGGGTCTGGGCAACTTCAACGAATTTGAGGGCGCCGGCGGCAACGACACGATCATCGGCAACGGTGGTACGCGGGTGTCGTACCTGAGCTCGTGGTCCGGGGTCACGGTCGATCTGGGCCTGGGGACGGCGAGCAGCCCGGCGACGGGCACGGACACGCTGATCAATATATTCAACGTGCGCGGCTCGAACTTGGACGACACGCTGCTCGGGGGCGCCGCCAACGACACCTTCGAGGGCCGCGGCGGCTTCGACTTCATCGACGGCGGCGCGGGCTTCGACCTCGTACGTTACGACAACGGCTCGTTCGGCGGCGGCCAGTTCGTCGCCGACGCGACAGGCGCGTTCAACACCTTTGCGCCGGGCCATGACAACGACTTCCTGGTGAACGTCGAGGCGATCCGGGGCAGCAACTTCGACGACACGTTCGACGGATCCACCTCGTTCCTCGGCTACACCTTCGATGCGCGCGGCGGCAACGACACGCTCATCGGCTCGCAGGGCAACGACACCCTGCTCGGCGGCGACGGCAACGACCTGCTGCGCGGCAACCAGGGCTTCGATTTCCTTGACGGCGGTTTCGGCCAGGACCGGTTCGACTTCGACTTCCTCTGGGATGGCGTCGACACCATTGCCAACTTTGAAAACTTTCCGGGCGGCGACGTGCTCGACATCGCCGACCTGCTCGCCTTCTCCACCAGCTACGCGGGCGGCGCCGGCGGGCCGCTGTCGGACTTCGTGCGGCTCGAGGCCATAGGGCCTGACGCCCAGCTGCAGATCGACCCCGACGGCAGCGCCAGCGCCCAAACGTGGCAGCCCCTCGCCATCCTGCTCGGTCGCGGTGGGGTCGACCTATTCATGCTGCAGGCCGGGGGCAATCTGTTAGTCGAGGCCAGCGGAGGCATCACACTGTTTGGCACTTCTGCGGACGACATACTCATTGGGGGCCCAGGCAATGACGCGATTTATGGACTCTTGGGCAATGATTTCCTGCGTGGCGGCGCCGGCAACGACCTGCTCGACGGCGGCGTGGTGGCCGACTATCAATCCGATGTCGGCTTCCGAGACAACGACCGCGCCGACTACAGCACCGCGATCTTCGGGGTGGATGTCAACTTGGCCACTGGCATCGCCCAGGATGGCGAAGGTGGCACCGACACGCTGATTGGCATCGAGTCCGTCAATGGTTCGATGTTCAACGACGTGCTCACGGGCTCGAGCGCGTTCAGCGAGAACTTCCACGGCGGTGCCGGCAACGACACGATCCACGGCGGCGGCGGCTTCGACCGTGCCGAATACGCCGATGCGACGTCGATGGTGTGGATCAGCCTCGGCGGGTTTGGCGACTCGTCCGGAACAGTAAGCGGCGATGCATCAGTGGGCTTCGACACGCTGCTCGACGTCGAACAGTTCGTCGGCTCGGATTTCGCAGACTCCTACAGCGTCGGCTGGTTCATCAGCGGCAGCTTGCCTGGAGGATTTTTCAGCAGCTTCAATTCGTTCGAAGGCCGGGGCGGAAACGACTCCATCTCCGGCAACGGCAACACGCGCATTGACTACACGAGCGCCACGGGCGCGGTGAACGTCAGCCTTGCGACGGGCATTGCCACCGGCGACGCCTCGGTGGGCACCGACACCTTTACCGGCGTCAATGCGGTTCGCGGGTCGGCCTTCAATGACACGCTAGTCGGCGGCAATCCGTCAAGCGACGGCTTCGAATCCTTCGATGGCCGCGGCGGCAACGACTTCATCGACGGCGGCAGCGGCTGGGATCGGGCGGAATACTCGTTCAACGGGCCGATCGCAGGCGGCATCACGGTCCACCTAGCCGCAGGCACGGTAGTGGGCGACGTGGCGTTTACGGGTGCCGATACGCTGAGGAGCATCGAGGCGATCCGCGGCTCGCACCTGGATGACTGGTTCGACGCCACGGGCTTCTCGGGATTCAGCACCAATGCCGGCTCGTTCGGCACGCTGAACGAGTTCGAAGGCCTGGCGGGCAACGACACCATCATCGGCAACGGCAACACGCGCATCATCTACGGCTTCGCCCGCGAAGGCGTGGTGGTCGACCTGCTGGCGGGCACGGCGGTGGGCGGCGCGTCGGTAGGCAGCGACACCATCCTCGGCGGCGTGTTCGAGGTGCGCGGCTCGAACTTCGACGACACGCTCGTCGGCTCGTCCGGCAATGACAACCTGTTCGGCGGCAACGGCAACGACGTGCTGCGCGGTGGCTTGGGTGCGGACTTCCTGGACGGCGGTTCGGGTTCGGACCGGTTCGACTTCGACAATCTGGGCGAAGCCGGCGACGTCGTCGTCAACTTCGATGCGCTGCCCGGCGGCGACGCGATCGACATCGTGGACTTGCTCGCCTTCTCCACCGGCTACGCCGGCGGTGCCGGCGGGCCGCTGATGGACTTCGTGCGCGTCGAGACCGCAGGGTTCGACACCCTGCTGCAGATCGACCCGGACGGCTTCTTCGGGCCCCTGGGTTGGCAGCTACTCGTCACGCTGGCCGGCATCTCGGGCCTCACGCTCGAGACGATGGTCAACGGCGGCAACCTCGTTTTCGACAACGGCGGCGGCGGCGGTATCACCCTGATCGGCACCCCGGGCAACGATTTCCTCGAAGGCGGACCCGGCGACGACACGCTGATCGGCGATCTGGGCAACGACCTCCTGCGCGGCAACGCCGGCAACGACGTGCTGGACGGCTTCGTCATCGCCGACCTGCAGTCGGACATCGGCTTCCGTGACAACGATCGCGCGGACTACAGCACGTCGCCTTCGGGCGTCGACGTCAATCTGCGCACGAACGTGGCGTTCGACGGCTTCGGCGGCATGGACACCCTGATCGGCATCGAGGCCGTGACCGGCTCGCCGTTCAACGATGTACTCGTCGGCTCGCACACCACGTTCAGCGAAAGCTTCCGCGGCGGTGCGGGGGACGACGTCATCGACGGCGGCGGCGGCAACGACCTTGCCGAGTACGCCGACGCGACTGGCCCGGTGACGATCACCCTGGGCTTTGGCAATACCTCAGCGACCGTGAGCGGAGATGCATCGGTGGGCTTCGACACCCTCCTCGACGTCGAGCGCTTCCAGGGCACGATGTTCGCCGACATCTTCAACGCCGGCGGCTTCACCGGCGGCTTCAATTCGTTCGAAGGCCGTGGCGGCGACGACCAGATCACCGGCAACTGGGCGACGCGCATCGAGTACACGGGCGCCACCTCCGGCGTGGTGGTCGACCTCGACCTCGGTCAGGCCACGGGCGACGCCTCGGTCGGGACCGACACGTTCACGGGCGTCACCCAGGTGCGGGGGTCCGCTCACGCCGACTCGTTCTACGGCGCGCTGTTCTTCAGCGACGAGAGCTTTGACGGCCGCGGCGGGGATGACTACATGGATGGGCGGCTCGGCTTCGACCGGGCCGACTACGCCTTCAACGGTCCGGTCGCCGTCGGCATCGACGTGGCCCTGGCCACAGGCACCGTCGTCGGCGACCCGGTGTTCACGGGCACCGACACGCTGCGCAGCATCGAAGCGATCCGCGGCTCGCACAAGGACGATGTCTACGACGCGCGCGGCTTCTCGGGCTCCAGCGCCAATGCTGGCTCGTTCGGCACTCTCAACGAGTTCGAAGGCATGGCGGGCAACGACACGGTCTTTGGCAACGGCAATACGCGCCTCACCTTCGCCAGTGCGCGCGAAGGGGTCCAGGTGGACCTCGCGGCCGGGACGGTCACAGGGGGCGCCTCCGTCGGCAACGACGTCCTGATGGGCGGCATCAACCAGATGCGCGGCTCGAACTTCGGCGACGTGCTGATGGGCTCGAACCACGGCATCGCGTCTGCCGAGGTCTATGAAGGGCGCCGGGGCGACGACACGTACAGCGGCCGCGGCGGCTTCGACCAGGCGCGCTACGACAGCGATCCGACGGGCGCCGGCATCACGGTCGTGATGGCCGCGATCGATGCCCACATCGGCACGGTCACGGGCGACGACGCGATCGGCGTTGACACGTTGATCGACATCGTGAGTGTGGTCGGGACCCGGTTCGACGATACCTACGACGCAACTGGCTACGTCAGCGCGGTGTCGGGGCTAGGCGCCTTCAACGAATTCGACGGCGGCTTCGGCGACGATACGATCACCGGCAACGGCGCCACGCGCGTCTCGTACATCAGCGCCAGCTCGGCGGTGACGGTGCAGCTGGGCACCTCGGGCAACGCTTCCGGCCTGGCCACGGGCCTCGACACACTGATTAACGTGTTCAACGTGCGCGGCTCGAACTTCGACGACACGCTCACCGGCAGCATCGGCGACGACACCTTCGAGGGCCGCGGCGGCAATGACACCATCGACGGGCGCGGCGGCTTCGACCTCGTGCGCTACGACAATGGGTCGAACGGCCCGGGCAGCTTCATCGTCGACCCGCTGGGCCGCTTCACGGCCAGCGCGGGGGGGCACAACACGGATTTCCTCATCGAGATCGAATCTATCCGCGGCACCAACTTCGGCGATACCTTCGACGGCTCGGCCTCGAGCCTGGGCTTCACTTTCGACGGGCGCGGCGGCAACGACACGCTGATCGGCTCGCAGGGCAACGACACCCTGCTCGGGGGCGACGGCAACGATCTACTGCGCGGCGGGCTGGGGTTCGACTTCCTGGACGGCGGCGCGGGCGCCGACACCTTCGACTTCGATCACCTCGGCGAGGCCGGCGACCTCGTGGCCGGCTTCCAGGCCGTGCCGGGTGGCGACGTGCTCGACATTGCCGACCTGCTCGCGGCCTCGACGACCTACGCCGGCGGCGCCGGCGGCGCGCTCGCCGACTACGTGCGCTTGGAGAACTCGGGGGCCGACGCGCTGCTGCAGATCGACGCCGACGGCGCCGGCAGCGTGGAAGGGTGGCAAACGCTGGCCGTGCTGCTCGGCCACGCCGGCATCGAGCTCGGTACGCTGCAGGGCCAGGGCAATCTCGACACCCTGATCTGAGCGCCGCGCCGGTCGTTACGCGCTACTGCACGTCGTTGTCGATGCGCCGCGTCTCGCGCTCGACCTTGTACTCGCCCTCGATCACCGAGCCGTCGCCGCGCGCGCCGCGCCGCAGCGCCATCTCACGCCGCACGCCGCGCGTTTTCCACGCGAGCCAGGCCCACACGCCGAGCGCAATCCCGCCCGCGACTGCCAGGATCACGGACGCAAAGATGAACGCGAGGACGAAGAGCACCAGCCCGATTGCGATCCCGGCAATACGCTGAAGCACGTTCACGCCGGCTCGGGCTCCTTGGCGTCGAAGTCGATCTCGACCTTGGCGTTGTTCGGATCGTGGAAGAAGAGCTGCCAGGTGCCGTACTCGGGCAGGCGGCGCAGCTCATAGTCGATGCCCTTCGCCTTGAGCTTGGCCACCGTCGCGCCGAGGCCGGTGCCGTAGAAGGCCATGTGGTCGATGACGCCCTTCACCAGGAGCTTGCGCTCCTTGCCGGCCACCACGTGCAGGATCGGGTCCTTGCCGCGGCCGCCGTCGGCGTACAGCCACGCGCCCGGGAAGTTGAACGGCGGGCGCGCACCCGGTTTAAGGTTGAGGTGTTCCGCGTAGAACGCCAGCGTCGCCGGCAGGTCGTCGGTGATGATGTTGAAGTGGTCCATGCGCGTGATCGGCATTTCAAGCCCCTTTCGCCGCGGCCTGCGTCTGGCGCGTCTTGTCCATCACGGTCATGGCCGTGGTGATGAGCGCCGCGATGTCGGCGGCGTTCGCCGGCACGATCAGGGTATTGGATTCCTTGGCGAGCCGGCCGAAGGCGGCGACGTACTCCTGCGCCACCTTGAGGTTGGCGGCGTCCATGCCGCCCTTGTCCGAGATCGCCTCGCCCACCGCGCGCACCGCGGCGGCGTTGGCTTCGGCGATCAGCCTGAGCGCCGTGGCCTCGCCCTGCGCGCGGTTGATCGCCGCCTGCTTCTCGCCCTCGGAGCGCAGCACCGCGGCCTGCTTCTCGCCATCGGCGACGTTGATCTCCTGCTGGCGCTCGCCCTCGGACTTGGCGATCAGCGCGCGCTTCTCGCGCTCGGCGGTGATCTGCTGCTGCATGGAGCGCAGGATCGCTTCAGGCGGGGTGAGGCTCTTGATCTCGTAGCGCAGCACCTTGATGCCCCAGCTGCGCCCGGCTTCGTCGAGCACGCTGACGATCTGCCGGTTGATCTCGTCGCGCGACTCGAAGGTCTTGTCGAGCTCCATCTTGCCGATCTCGCTCCGGAGCGTGGTCTGCGCGAGCTGCGAGATGGCGACGATGTAGTTGGACGAGCCGTAGGAGGCGAGCCGCGGGTCGGTGACCTGGAAGTACAGGATGCCGTCGACGCCGAGCTGCGTATTGTCTTTGGTGATGCAGACCTGCTCGGCGACGTCGAGCGGCACTTCCTTCAGCGAATGGCGGTAGGCGACGCGATCGAACACCGGCACGATGAAGTTCAGGCCCGGTTCCAGCACCGAGCTGAAGCGTCCGAAGCGCTCGATGACGAAGGCGCTCTGCTGCGGCACCACGCGCACCCCTTCCAGGACGAAGGCGATCGCCGCGGCGATCAGGAACACGTACACCGCGTAGGACGCGGTATTGGTGAGGACGAAGGTCGCCCCGGCCAGCACCGCGGAGATGATCAGCTTGACCAGCATCGGGCTTTCCTTTCTTCTTGCGTGCCCCTCAGGCGGGGCGCCTGGCGCTCACCTTGAGCGTATTGCCTTCCGCGGCGAGCACGTACAGCACCGCGCCGGGCTGCGGCGCGTCGCCGCCTTCCAGGCGCGCGTCCCAGCTGGCGCCGCGATAGCGCACGCGCGCCAGGCCCGCCGCCTGGTCGACCCAGCTCTCGAAGCTCGCCGGCTGGCCGGCGTCAATCGACGGCATCTGCTGCGCGGCGTTGCGCGCGCGGTACGCATGCACGAAGTACGCGCCGACGCCCGCCACCACAGTGGCCGTGATCGCCTGCAGCGGGAAGCCGCCGCCGAGCCACGCGGCGAGCGCGGCGCCGAACGCAGCCACGCCCAGCACAAGCAGATAAAAGGTGCCGGTAATCAACTCGGCGATCACCAGCGCGAGGCCGGCGAGCAGCCAGATCAGGTATGCCTCCATGGCGCGCTAATGTGGCACGCGAAACGCAGGGGCGCAACCGCCCCACGGGGTAGAATTTTCGGCATGGCCGAGTCCACCCTGAAGAAAGTGTCGGAAGAGTTGATCGAGCTGGCGGCGAGCGGCCATACGGCCCCGCAGTTCAGCGAGCGCTTCCCGAAGCTGGACGCCGAAGCGGGCTACCGCGCGATGCGGCGGCTGCACCAGCACCGCCTGACGATCGGCTGGAAGCCGCTCGGGCGCAAGATCGGTTTCACCAACCGCACGCTCTGGGCGCGCTACGGCGTCGACAAGCCGATGTGGGGCTTCGTCTACGACCACACGCTGATCCGCGCCGAGGACAATCGCGCCGAGGTGCCGCTCGCGGGGCTCGCGCAGCCGAGGATCGAGCCCGAGATCTGTTTCGGCCTCAAGGCGCCGCCGCCGCGCTCGCATGACGCGCACGCCATTCTCGCCGCCATCGAGTGGGTGGCGCACTCGGTGGAGATCGTGCAGTGCTTCCACCCGGACTGGAAGGTGAAGCTGCCCGACTGCACTGCCGCCAACGGGCTGCACGGGCGGCTCATCCTCGGCACGCAGGTTGCGGTGGAGCAGATCCCGGATCTGGAGGCGCTGCTGCCCGCGGCGCGTGTCGTCCTTCGCAAAGGCGGCAAGGCCGTGGACGAGGGCGTCGGTGCCAACGTCCTCGACAGCCCGCTCTACGCCCTTGGGCACCTCGTCGAGCTGCTCGCCATCCAGCCTGATTTCGACAATCTGCACGCCGGCGAGATCGTGAGCACGGGCACGCTCACGGACGCTCACCCGGTGAAGGCGGGCGAGACCTGGACGACCGCCTTCGAGGGCCTGCCGCTGCCCGGGCTGACGGTGAAGTTCGCGTGAGGCGGCCGCTGGACGGCGTCACGGTCGTGGCGCTGGAGCAGGT
>JAOUGR010000306.1 GCA_029857655.1 Gammaproteobacteria bacterium
GAGCAGGCCGGCACGGCGCGCGGTCGAATCAATGGTGCCGTCGAGATCGAGTTGCTCGGCCGCGCCCTGGCGCGCGAAACGGCGCAGCCGCCGCAGTGCCAGCTTGACATTGCGTGTGCCGAGCCCGATCGAGTCGTCCAGATTCGCGAACTCGCGACGGTCCCACACCTTGACGGCGCGCCGGTTGCGCGAGCCGTCCTGGCCGATCCGGACACCCTCCGGGTTGTAACCGTCGGCGCCGAAGGGCGAGGTACCGCCGGTGCCGATCCACTTGCTGCCGCCCTGGTGACGCGCTTTCTGTTCTTCGAGGCGCTTGCGCAGCGTTTCCATCAGCTTGTCCCAGCCGCCGAGTGCCGCGATGCGTGCCTTGTCTTCGTCTGACAGCGACAGCTCCAGGCTCTTGCGCATCCAGTCGGCGGGAATCTCGGCGATCAGCGCCTCGAATGCCATTTCGATGCCGCGGAAATGGGCGGCAAAAACCTGGTCATAGCGGTCGAAGTGACGTTCGTCCTTGACCAGCACCGCGCGTGCGAGCCAGTAGAACTCTTCTACCGACGGGCCGATCAGCCGCGCCTGCAGTGCCTCGAGCAGCGCCAGGAATTCGGTGATGGACACCGCCACGCCGGCCGCGCGCAGCATCAGGAAGAAGCGGAGCAGCATCGGCCGCGCGCGCCGCGTCAGCCGGGACGGCCGGCCCGGCGATTCAGGAACACGAGTTGCTCGAACAGGTGCACGTCCTGCTCATTCTTGAGGAGTGCGCCGTAGAGCGGGGGAATCGAGACCTTGGGGTCATCCGAACGCAGCGCCTCCGGCGGGATCTCTTCCGCAAGCAGCAGCTTGATCCAGTCCAGGAGCTCGGATGTCGAAGGCTTCTTCTTGAGACCAGGCACATCACGGATCCGGAAGAACGCCGTCAGCGCCTCGGCCAGCAGGTCTTTCTTGAGACCCGGATAGTGCACATCGACGATGGCCTCCATGGTCTCGCGATCCGGGAAGCGGATGTAGTGGAAGAAACAGCGCCGCAGGAAGGCGTCGGGCAATTCTTTCTCGTTGTTGCTGGTGATGAACACGATCGGGCGGTGTCTGGCCTTTACCAGCTGCCGGGTCTCGTAGACGTAGAATTCCATGCGATCCAGTTCGCGCAGCAGGTCGTTGGGGAACTCGATGTCGGCCTTGTCGATCTCGTCGATCAGGAGCACGGCCTGACCGTCGCTCTCGAACGCGCGCCACAGCATGCCGGGCACGATGTAGTTGGCGATGTCCTGCACCTTCGGGTCGCCGAGCTGCGAGTCGCGCAGCCGCGATACGGCATCATATTCGTAGAGGCCCTGCTGGGCCTTGCTGGTCGACTTGATGTGCCACTCGAAGAGCGGCCGGTCGAGCGCGCTCGCCACTTCCTGCGCGAGCTGGGTCTTGCCGGTGCCGGGTTCGCCCTTGATCAGCAGGGGCCGCGAAAGCGTGACAGCCGCGTTGACCGCGAGCGTGAGCTCACTGGTTGCGACGTAGCTTTCAGACCCGGCGAATCGCAAGGCGGCTCTCGTCAATTGGCCCTGACGGTCGTGGCCTTGGTGGCCAGCTGCTTCAGGTCGGCCAGCACTAGCTCGGAATGGCCCTTGGGGTTCACGCTGACATAGTGCTTGGCCACGCGGCCCTGTGGGTCGATGATGAACGTGTCGCGCCGCGCGCGTTCGACCATGCCGACGTACTTCTTCAGCGTGCCATACGAGGTGGTGACCTTCTTGTCGACGTCCGCGAGGATCGCGAAGGGCAGGTTCTGCTCCTCGGCGAAGGACTTGTGCGAGTCGACATCATCGACGCTGACGCCGAGGATCACGGCGTTCAACTCGCGATAGGCGAAGATATTGTCGCGGAATTCGCAGGCCTGGGTCGTGCAGCCCGGCGTGCTGTCCATCGGGTAGAAGTACATAACGACCCACTTGCCGCGATAGTCCTTGAGAGCATGCCACTTGCCAGTCTGGTCCTGCAGGCGGAAATTCGGTGCATCGGCGCCGACCGCAGGCGACTCCTGTGCGACAGCTGCGGCGGCAAGCATCAGGGTGGCGGCGGCAATGGCGACGCTCTGGAACAAACGCATCATGGCGATGTCTCCGGTTCTGGCAATTCGGTGGCGGTGCTTTGGACGTTCGCGGATAGCATAGTATCGCGGCCTGTAGCGAGAAGACCATGAGGCGGAACAAGGGTTCCCGATGACAGACAAGGAAACGACTGGCGGGGGCGTGGGCCGGCCACGGATCGCGCTGGTGCTGCCGGGCGGTGGTGCCCGATCCGCCTATCAGGTTGGTGTGCTGAAGGCGATTTCGGGCTGGTGCCGCCCCGGCGCGCCCCTGCCGTTCTCGATTCTCTGCGGCACTTCGGCCGGTGCCATCAATATCACGGTGATCGGCGCGGGCGCGGCCGACTTCCAGCATGCAGCCGCCGAACTGGACCGGGTCTGGAGCGCATTCCGGGTCAGCCAGGTGTTCAGGACCGGTGCCGTTGATATGCTGCGCTCCGGCCTGCACCTGCTGCTGGCGCTGGTCTCGGGCGGCTGGCTGGTGGCGGTACCACGGGCGCTGTTCGACAACGCGCCGCTGCGGGTGCTGCTCGCGCGCGAGATCGACTTCGCGCGGCTCTCGCATGCCATCCACAGCGGCGCGCTCGATGCAATCGCAGTGACCGCGACCAGCCTGGGCGTTGGCGAATCGGTCTCATTTGTCCAGTCCGCGCGACCCTCCGCGGCCTGGAGCCGGGCCGGCCGGCGCGGTGTCGCCGTGGACATCAACCTCGATCACCTGATGGCGAGCTCGGCAATCCCGTTCTTGTTCGCCGCCGTTCCGATCGGACACCGGCATTTTAGCGACGGTTCAATGCGCCAGTCGGCGCCGCTCGCCCCGGCCATCCACCTGGGGGCCGACCGCATACTCGTCATCGGTGCTCGCAGTCCGCAAAGCCATCCGCCGGTCCCGGACACGCCGCCCGACATCGGCGAAATGTTCGGCTTCATGCTGGATACGCTGTTCATGGAAGGGCTCCACGCGGACCTTGAGCGACTCGATCGGACCAATGCCCTGCTGGACCACCTGCAATGCGCGCCGCCGCTGGGCCTGCGTCGGATCGAGACACTCCTGATGCTGCCTCGTAGCGATCCAAACGAAATTGCGATCGCCCACCGCGCCGCTATCCCGTGGCCGTTGCGGGCGCTGCTGCGCACACTCGGTGTTGCCGGTAAGCGCGGCGGCAAGCTGATGTCGTATCTGATGTGCGAAG
>JAOUGR010000307.1 GCA_029857655.1 Gammaproteobacteria bacterium
TCGGAAACAAGCTCGGTCCGGGGTGAGGCGCGCCGCGCTGCGCTGTACCGCGCCGCCTACATCGTGTGCGTCTGTTTGTCCCCGCCGATCGCGCCAGCCAGGTAGGACTCGATCTTCTTCTGTGTCGTGCCGCGGTCCTGTTCGCTGAATTGCACGCCGATGCCGGCCGTGCGTTTGCCTTGTGCGCCTTTCGGCGTCAGCCATATCACGCGACCCGCGACCGGCAGCTTCTCCTCTTCTCCCATCAGGTTGAGGAGCATGAAGACCTCGTCGCCGATCCGGTAATTGCTGTTGGTCGGGATGAACAGCCCGCCGTTTTTCACGAATGGCATGTAAGCAAGGTACAGGGCGCTCTTGTCCTTTATAGTGAGCGTCAAGAGTCCCGGCTTGGTCGATGGTGCCCGCATCTTCAATCCACTGACTCCCTCAACTTCCCGGCGCCCCGCCCACGAGCGCCATGAGCGATATCAGCAGCCCTTCGAATAGGAGCTGCGTGTTGAGCGCACCATTCACAAGCATTCGCGCCTCGCGCAGCGTGTCCAGCAAGCGATAGCCGGCCCGTATCATCGGTTCGCGCGCCGCGACCCGCAACCATGGTAAACGATTATTGTTAGCCAGATCACTAGGCAGGGCCGCCTCACGCAGCTGTCCCGTCAGCCAGGACTCGAGCCAGTATAGGCGCGCTTCCGGCTGATCGCGGCTCCAGGCTGCAGCGGTCGCGATGATGTCGAGTTGGCTTTTCTCAGCCGAATTCATCGCCTCCTGCATCTGCGTGTCGATCTCTTCGAGACCGGCATCCGCGTATTGCAGCGCAAGGAACGGGGCGCCATTCGCGAGCGCAAGCAGGCGTTCCCAGCCGGCGTACTTCCGGCACTCGTTCAGCCACGCAAGCGCCTCGCCGGCAACCGGCAGCGGCAGGCGCAGGCGCGCGCTGCGGCTGACGATCGTGCGCGGCAGGCGGTCAATGCGACTCGCGACAAGGATCAGGTAGGTGTTGTCAGAAGGCTCTTCAAGAGTCTTCAGTAACGCATTGAATGAGTTGATATTCATGGCATCGGCCGGATCGACCAGAGCCACCTTGGCACGACCCCGGAAACTCTTGAGAGCAAAACTCTCGGACAAGCCGCGGATCTGCTCGACGCGGATGACGGCTGCGTCCTCCTCCGGTCGCACACGGTAGAAATCCGGATGGGTGCCGGCGTGGAAGAGCCGGCAACCCGCACAGGCGCGGCAGGCTGCGGCTTCCTGCCCGTCGCACAACAGCAGTGCAGCCAGCCACATGCCGAGCTCGGATTGCCCGGCGCCCGGCTGACCGAGCAGCAACAGCGCATGCGGCAAGCGGTTCTGGCGATGCATCGCGGAAAGCTGGCCGCGCAACGGCGCGAGCCATTCAACGGCGGCGCGCGCCAGCACGTCGCCGACATCCGGCACCGCCACGACCACTTCGCCTGCACGTTTCGAGCGCGCCACGCGTATTACTCCGTAGCGCGCAGACAGTTCGCGAGTTCGTGCACGACCGCCGCAGCAATCTGCTCTTCGCTGCCGGTCGCGTCGATCACGCGGACGCGTTCTGGCTCGCGTACGGCAATGGCCAGGTAGCCGCTCCGGACACGTTCGAAAAACGCAAAAGTCTCCGCTTCAATACGATCAAGCCGCGCTCCGCGCTTTTCCATCCGCCCAAGTGCGATCTCGGGGGGCGCGTCGAACAGGAAGGTCAGATGCGGCGTCAGTCGCGGATGTGCGATCTTCGCCAATTGCCGGATCCAGGCCAGACGCAATCCGCGGCCACCACCCTGATACGCCTCGGTCGCATCCGTGAAGCGATCGCAGAGTACCCAGCTCCCGCGCTTCAGCGCCGGCCTGATCTTGCCGGCAACGTGGCTCGCGCGCGCCGCGAAGATGACCAGCAATTCCACCGTGGGAGTGACAGGTTCGTCGTGCGGTTCGAGCACGAGACTGCGTAATTGCTCGGCCAGCTTTGTGCCGCCCGGTTCACGCGTCAATAGCGGCTCGATTCCGCGGCCGCGGAGATAGGCCGCGGCATGCGCGAGCTGCGTCGACTTGCCGACGCCCTCGATGCCCTCGAATGTGATGAACCGTCCGCTCACCGGCTCAGCGTACCTGAAGGGGGCTGCCGCCGCGCAGATTGGCCAGGTGCCGCGCGACATTCGCATTGTGTGCGACCAGCGATGTCGAAAAATAATGCCGACCATCGCCCTTGCCCGTCGCTACGAAGTAAAGCACGTCGGTCTTTGCAGGCCTCACCGCGGCTTCGAGAGCCGCACGCCCGACCATCGCTATCGGCGTCGGCGGAAGGCCCGCACGGGTGTAACTGTTGTACGGCGTGTCGTCCTGCAGGTCGCGGCGGCGCAAATCGCCATCAAATGAATCGCCCATGCCGTAGATCACCGACGGATCGGTCTGCAGGCGCATTCCGATCCGCAGACGATTGATGAAAACACCGGCGATCAGGGGCCGTTCGTCAGGTTCGCCGGTTTCCTTTTCGACCAGCGAGGCCAGTATCAGTGCCTCATATGATGTACTCAGCGGGAGCCCGGCTATGCGCCTGTCCCAGGCGGCCGCGAGTTCCGCTTCGAGCCGCGCGTGCGCCTGCAGCAGCAGTTCGCGGTCGGTCGTCCCGCGCGGGAAGCGGTAGGTGTCCGGGAAAAACAGACCTTCGGGATGATGGCCCGCCAGTCCGAGCCGCTTCATCAATTCGTCCGGCGACAGGTCCGCCAGCTCGACGACCACGACCGGATGCGCTTGTATCGCTGCGAGCGCCTGCCTGAAGGTCCAGCCTTCGGGAATGGTCAGCGTATGCAGCAGCACCGAGCCTTCCACGAAATTACGCAGGAGTGCGGCAGGCGTCGTGCCGGGCCGCAACAGGTACTCGCCCGCTTTGATGCTGGTCGAGGCGCCGGTTCGCTTCGCGTGGTGGATCCAGATCCACTTGCGATCGAGCCACCCCGATTCTTCGAGCGAGTCGGCGACCGCGGTCAGCGATGCGCCGGCCGGCAGCCGGAACACGACCGGCTGCTGCAATCCCGCAAGCGGCGCCGCAAGCCAGGATTCTTCGTACTGGCGCAGGCCGAGCCATGCGGCCACCAGCAGGATGGCGACGAGTGCAACGCGCAGCCGCAGACGCTTCATGTTCGTTCCGCCAGCCATGCATTGAATCCGGCAGCCAGTGGCCCGGGCGGCAGCTGCCTGCCCGCGAGTTCGCGCACAGGCCAGGCCCCGATCAAGGCATTGGTCACGAATATCT
>JAOUGR010000031.1 GCA_029857655.1 Gammaproteobacteria bacterium
CCCCCCCCCCACCCTCGAGCCCCTCATCGATGCTGCGGCCCATCACGAACTGGTGACCCATGATGCGCATCGCCTGGCGGAACGCCGCCCGTACCACGGGCTCGCCGAGCCGGGCCACGATGCGGCGTAGCACAGTCGCGGGATCGCGCAAGTCACTCTCTGCGGGACCGACCAGCCGGCCGGTCAGCATGAGCCCCCAGGTGGAGGCATTGACGAACAGCGATTCGGCCTCGCCGAGATAATCGGACCACTGGCCCGTCGAAATCTTGTCGGCGATGAGCCGGTCCGCGGTCTCTGAATCCGGAATCCGCAGCAGTGCCTCCGCCAGGCACATCAGCACGACGCCTTCCTGGGATGCGAGGTGGTACTGCTGCAGGAATGCCTCGACCCCTCCGCTCCCGGCCCGGCGCCGGCGCGCCGCAGCGACCAGCTTCAGTGCATCGTCGTGGATGGCCTGCCGTTCCGGCGCCGGCAATCGCGCAAGCTCGAGCATCTCCGCGACGACCGTCGCCTCGTCTGCAAGATACAAGCGGTTGATCGCCGCTCCGGGCGGGGACTCGAACTGTCGGCCGGTCTGCAGGAATTCCATCGTTGCCGAATGACTCATGGTGGGAATTCTATCTGCCTCAGGTAATCGGCGAGTATCAGGTCGTGATCGAAAACCAGCGGCGGCGCCTTGTCCGCGCCGACGACCAGGACGCCAGCGGCATCGTCCCCGGCGGCCGGCTCGCCGGTCGCCGTCGCGATGTACACGAGGCTGACGGTGTGCCCGCGCGGATCACGCGCTGGATCGGAGTAGACGCCGAGCAACCTCCCGGGCGTGATGTCCAGTCCGGTTTCCTCGTGCGCTTCGCGGCGTGCCGCCTGTTCGACCGTTTCGCCGATATCGACGTAGCCGCCTGGCAGGGCGTGGCCCAGCGGTGGAAAGCGGCGCTTGACCAGCACGATCGGCCTGCCGGGCCGATCCTCCAGTTCAATGATGACGTCGACCGCCAGTGCCGGCGTGCTGGGCCGCGGCATCAGGCCCGGTCCCCAGCCGTGCCCGGCAAGCCGGCAGCATGTGCCCGCAGGCGCTCTGCGGCCTCCGTCCCGACATAGGCCTGGATCAGCCGGCGGCCGGCGTACAAGAGCGGTATCAGCGCCACCGCCATCAGCATCTTGTAGCAGTAGTTGACCGTGCCGACCGCGAGAAACAGCCCGACAGGCCAATGCTGCGGCCCGAGCACGAAGGCGATGTACAGCACGACGAAACTGTCGACCAGCTGCGAAATCGCGGTCGAACCGGTTGCACGCAGCCACACGAACCGCTCGCCGGTCACGCGCAGGATCCGGTGGAACACTGCGACATCGATCAGCTGCCCGATCAGGAACGCAGTGATCGAGCCCCCGATGGTCCACAGGCCCTGGCCGAAGATGCTGGCAAACGCCGCCTGCATGTCCGGGACGCCGCGCTCGCCGCCCACCGCTACCCACCAGCCCGCAGGGGCCAGCTCGATCGCGAGATAGGCGAACAGGAATGCATAGGAAATAAATCCGACCGCGAGCCAGGAAATGAAGCGGACGCCGCGCACGCCGAAATACTCATTGATGATGTCGGTCATGATGAACACGATCGGCCACAGCATCACGCCAGCCGTGAACGACAGCGAACCGCTCTGGCCGAACAGCCGCCAGTCGAATGGCGGCAGGCCCAGCGTGTCCTCGAGCGCAAAGATCTTGACGCCGACGAACTCGGCGATCAGCGCGTTGGTGACGAACAGGCCCGACAGCATGATGAAAAGCCGTGCGGGCCTGGAAGAGAGGACGGCCCAGGGCGCGTCGGACGATCGCGGAGCCATGACTCAGCCCCTTCCCTGCAACTGCCGGATCGCCCGCCGGCCGCGCTTGTCCGGTCGTCCCGGTGGAGCCGTTTCCGACCGCCGCTCAAGCTGGCGGCGTTCGCGCGCGACGGCGCGCCGCAACACGCTGTCGGTCGTCTCTTCGTAACTGGCGCGTGCCTCGGTTGCCGGCCCGCGCCGCGACAATAGTGACAGCACGATCACGGTCAAGGTATCCGGTCCGAGCGTGATATCCAGCCGGTCTCCGATGGCGACGCCTCGGGCAGGCTTGGCGCGCTCGCCATTGACACGAACCCTGCCGCCGCTGACAGCCGCTGCGGCGAGTGCCCGGCTGCGATGAAATCGCGCGCACCAGAGCCAGCGATCGATCCGGTGCCTGCTGCCTGCCGCATCCGCCACGCTGTTTTCCCTGCTCACCCGCCCTCCCCGGCCTGCGGATTATACGGGGCAGCACGCGACCGGCCGCTATAATCCTGCACTGGTGCACACCGGCGGAACATCATGGATCAGGCACTGCTGCGGCGACTGGAATCGCAGTCCGCTGAACTCGAACGCAACGGTCTCTACAAGCGCGAGCGTGTCATCGCGTCGGGCCAGGGGCCCGTCGTGCGCCTCGAGGACGGTCGCGAGGTCATCAATCTCTGCGCCAATAACTATCTCGGCCTCGCCAATCATCCGGAACTGCGCAAGGCAGCGCACGAGGCGCTTGACCGCTATGGCTATGGCATGGCCTCGGTGCGCTTCATCTGCGGGACGCAGACGGTGCACCGGGAGCTAGAGCAGCGCCTGTCCTCGTTTCTCGGCACGGACGAGACGATCCTGTATTCGTCCTGCTTTGATGCGAATGGCGGCCTGTTCGAGACCCTGACAGACGACCAGGACGCCATTATTTCCGACGCGCTGAATCACGCCAGCATCATCGACGGTATCCGCCTCTCAAAGGCACGGCGGCTGCGTTACGACAATGGAGACATGGGCCAGCTCGAAAAGCACCTGCAACAGACGCAGGACGCGCGCACAAGGCTCGTCGTGACGGATGGCGTATTTTCCATGGATGGCACGATCGCCAAGCTGCGCGCCATCTGCGATCTTGCGGAACGCTATACGGCATCGGTCATCGTCGACGATTCACACGCAACCGGGTTCATGGGCGCGACGGGCCGCGGCACGCACGAGCATTGCGGCGTCATGGCTCGGGTCGACATCCTGACCGGAACACTCGGCAAGGCGCTCGGCGGCGCGAGCGGTGGCTTCGTGTCCGGGCGCGCGCCGGTGATCGGGTGGCTGCGGCAGAGATCCAGGCCGTACCTGTTCTCGAATACGATCGCCCCGGTCGTTGCGGCGACCACGCTGCACGTGCTCGAGATGCTCGAGACGACTCCCGGGCCGCGTCTGCAGCTCAGGGACAATGCGGCCTGGTTTCGCGACAAGCTGACCGCGCTGGGATTCCAGATTCCGGACGGCGAACATCCGATCATCCCGGTGATGCTGGGCGATGCGACGCTTGCCGGGCGCATGGCGGAGCGGCTGCTGGAACTCGGCGTCTACGCAATCGGCTTCTCGTATCCGGTCGTGCCGATGGGCAAGGCCCGGATCCGTACGCAGATGTGCGCCGGCCATTCACGCGATCAGCTCGAGTCCGCGGTCGCGGCGTTTGCACAGGCAGGCCGGGAGCTCGGCATCATCAAGGATTGAGGTCCATATGAAGGCATTGATAAAGTCGCGTCCGGAACCGGGTATCTGGATGGGCGAGCTGGCAAGGCCCGCGACCGGTCCCAATGATGTCCTGATCCGGATGCGCAAGACCGCAATCTGCGGCACGGACATTCACATCTACCAGTGGGACGCCTGGGCGCAGCGCACGATCCCCGTGCCGATGCAGGTCGGCCACGAGTATTGCGGCGAAATCGTCGAGCTCGGCAGCGAGGTGCGTGGTCTCTCGATCGGCGATCGCGTGTCCGGTGAGGGTCATATCACCTGCGGTCACTGCCGCAATTGTCGCGCCGGGCGCCGTCACCTGTGCCGCAATACGCTAGGCGTCGGCGTCAACCGGCCGGGCTGCTTCGCCGAATACATGGTGCTGCCGGCGGCCAATGTGTTCCGGCTGCCGGCTGCGATCACCGATGAAATCGCCGCGATCCTCGATCCGCTCGGCAATGCCACCCACGCGGCGCTCTCATTCAACATGGTGGGCGAGGACGTGCTGATCACGGGTGCCGGCCCGATCGGCATCATGTCGGTCGCGATTGCGCGCTTCATCGGTGCGCGCCATGTCGTAATCACCGACGTCAACGACTACCGGCTCGCGCTGGCACTCAAGATGGGCGCGACGAGGGCGCTCAACGTGTCGCGCGAGTCCATCGACGATGCGATGCGTGATCTGGGCATGGAGGAAGGATTCGACGTCGGGCTCGAGATGTCAGGGAATGCGTCGGCGTTCAAGGACATGCTGCGCGTCATGCACCACGGCGGCAGCATTGCCATGCTCGGCATTCCGCCAGGGGAAATGTCCATCGACTGGAACCAGGTGATCTTCAAGGGCCTGGTGATCAAGGGCATCTACGGCCGCGAAATGTTCGAGACCTGGTACAAGATGGCGAGCATGCTGCAGAGTGGTCTCGACATCCGCCCGGTGATCACCCACCGTTTTTCTGCAGACGACTATCAGAACGCTTTTGAGAAGATGGGTAGTGGCCAGTCCGGAAAGGTGATCCTGGACTGGGTCGCCTGATCTCAGTCGACGCCGCAACTGCAGAGGTAAACCGGCCGCCCTTGCGCCGCCAGCGCCAGCAGGCCGCGGACTTCCGACATCGCGGAACCAAGCCCCGGCAGCTGCAGGCGTCGTGGGGCGACCGACCTGACCAGCCACGCGGCCGCCACGCGCAGGCGCATCGCGATCGCATCGCGCCATGACGTGCTGCGCTCGACCCAGATGACGCCGTAGCCCTTCTCGAGTCCGGCCAGTTTCGCGGCCGCCGCGATCGCCTCGTCCACGTCGCCCAGCTCATCGACGATTCCCGCCGCGCGGGCGTCGGCGCCGGTCCAGACCCGTCCCTGCGCGAGACTATCGATTTCCTCGGGCCTGCGGCCGCGCGCGCGCGCGACCCCGTCCACGAATGACCGGTAGGCGTGCTCGACGCTTGCCTGCATGATCTGGCGCGCCTCGTGGCCAAGCTCGCGATCGAGTTCGGTGGCGCCGGCAAGATCGGTCGTGCCGAAGCCGTCACTGGTGATGCCGATCTTTGCAAGCGTGCGCTGGAAGGTCGGGATCACCGCATAGACGCCGATCGAGCCCGTGATGGTGGTCGGGGCGGCGATGATTCGATCCGCATCCATCGCGATGTAGTAGCCGCCCGAGGCAGCGACCGTCGCCATCGACGCGACCACCGGCTTGCCGGCGGCGACCAGGGCCGCGACCTCGCGGCGGATCACTTCCGACGCCATGACGCTGCCGCCGGGGCTGTCTATGCGCAGCACGACTGCCGAGTAATCGTCGTTCTCCCGCACGTCGCGAAGCTGCGCTGCCAGCGTATCGCCGCCGACCAGACCCGGCGGCTGTTCGCCATCCAGGATTTCGCCCGACGCGACGATGACGGCGACATTCTGGTCTTCAGAACCCGCCAGGGCCTCGTCGGAACGAACTATGGACAGGTACGGATGCCAGTCGACCGCCTTGTAGCTGCCGGTATCCTCGTCCTCGCCGGCCACTGCGGCGACGATCTTTTCGAACTCCTCGCGCGTCTTCAGGCCGTCTACCAGCCCGCGCGCCAGGGCGTACTGCGCAAGATCGCCACCGGTCGCCCGCACGCCGGCGACTGCCTCGTCAGAATAAGCCTGGATCAGCCCGGGCTCGAGGCCACGCGCAGCGGCGACATCCGCCTTGTAGCTGTCCCACAGGGCGCCGACCCAGATCCTGGCGTTCTCGCGATCCTCGCGCGACATGTCGCTGCGGGTCCACGTGTCCGGCCCCGACTTGTGGCTTCCCATCTTGAAGACATTGACGTCGACGGCGAGCTTGTCCAGGGCGCCGCGCAGATAGCTGCGGTAGTACGCATACCCGTCCAGCAGCACGAATCCGAATGGGTCCAGATAGACCTCGTCGGCCTGTGCCGCGAGATAGTACTGGCGCTGCGTGAACATCTGCCCGTGCGCGTAGACCTTCTTGCCTGACTCGCGAAACCAGCGAATCGAGCGCGCCAGGTCCTGCAATGCCGGCAGGCCGGCGCGGTCGAGGCCATCGAGATTGAGCACCAGCGCGCGAATGCGGCCGTCGTCGCGCGCATGGTCGACGACATCGATCAGGTCGCGAAGGCGGGTTTCCTGCTCCTCTTCGCCGAAGGCGTCGGCGAGCGCCCGCTCGAGCGGATCGCCCGACTCTTCCTCGACGATGCGTCCCAACGGCGCCAGCTCGAGTGCCGCGCTGCGCGGAACGATCGGCAGCATCGTGTGGCTCGCGGCCAGGAGCGCGCCGAACAGGATCAGCAGGAGAATGAAGTGCAGGACCTTGCGCAGGCCGTCAAGGGCATACAGCAGGCCCTTCAGGAACGCACCAATGCCGCGCAGCAGGCCCATGATCAGGTGCTCAGCTTTTCCTCGATACGTGCGGACTTGCCGGAACGCGCGCGCAGATAGTAAAGCTTGGAGCGGCGCACTTTGCCGCGACGCTTGACTTCAACGGAAGCTATCGACGGGCTGTGCGACTGGAACACGCGCTCGACGCCCTCTCCGTGCGACATCTTGCGCACCGTGAATGAGCTGTTGAAGCCGCGGTTCTTGCAGGCGATCACCACCCCTTCGTAGGCCTGGACGCGCTCGCGATCGCCCTCGCGGACCTTGACATGGACGACCACCGTATCGCCGGGCCCGAAGTCCGGCAGCTTGCGGCTCATCGTGCGTGATTCCAGTTCCTGAATGATCTTGTTCATGGGTTGATTCCCGATTCCAGCTTGTTACCAGTCACCTTCACTCACCGCGGAGGATCGATCCCTGCCTCGGCACAGAATTCGTACAGCAGCTCGCGCTCCTCGCCAGTCAGCGCCCGCAGCGCGAACAGCTCCGGCCGCATCCGCCAGGTCCGGCCCAGCGACTGCTTCAGCCGCCAGCGCCTGATCTCGGCGTGGTTTCCACCCTGCAGCACCGCGGGCACGCGGTGGCCTTCCCAGGTCTCCGGTCGCGTGTACTGCGGCCAGTCGAGCAGACCGTCCCCGAAGGAGTCCTGCGCCGCCGATTCTGCCGCACCCAGCACGCCGGGCAACAACCTGGCGACCGCATCGATGACCACGAGCGCGGGCAACTCGCCGCCCGACAGCACATAGTCGCCGATCGACAACTCCTCGTCGATCAATTGATCGACGATGCGCTGGTCGATGCCCTCGTAACGCCCCGCGACCAGCATCATGCCCGGCAGGCCCGCCAGGCGCCGCGCCGCCTGCTGCGTGAATGGCCGGCCTTGCGCGGACAGGCCAATCACCGGCGAGCCCTGCGGCAAGCGCCCTGCGCAGGCGCGAATCGCAACCGCGAGCGGCTCGACCTTCATGACCATCCCCGGCCCGCCGCCGTAAGGACGGTCATCCACGGTCCGGTGCGGATCCGTCGCGAGCAATCGCGGGTCTTCCGTACCGACCCTGATCACGCCCCCTGCCAATGCCCGCCCCACGACGCCAACCGCGAGACCGGCCCGGATCATTTCCGGGAACAATGTGACGACTTCTATGTGCATCTAGAAATCGGGGTCCCAATCGACCGTAATGCGCCTGCGCCCTAGATCCACGTTCGGCACATGACGCGAAACCATTGGCAGCCAATGCTCGCGTTCACCGATCACGACCATGACTGCGTTGGCACCGGTGTCGAGAAAACGGTCCACGCGCCCGAGCACATGGCCCTCCAGATTCACGACCTCGAGCCCGACCAGGTCGGCCTGGTAGTACTCGCCTTCTTTCAGCGCCGGCAATTCATGGCGCTCGATCCACAATTCCTGCCGGGCCAGCGCCGCTGCCTGGTCACGGTCATCGATTCCCTTCAGCCGCGCAACCAGGCCCTTGCCATGCCGGCGACCCTCGAAATGTGTCAGGTCGCGGTGTCCGCCACCCGGGAGGTCAGCCCGCCATACCGGGAATGCCAGGATCTGTTCCGGCGGCACCGTGTAGGACATGATCTTGACCCAGCCGCGGACACCGAAGGGTCCCGTAATGCGGCCCAGGTCGATCCGGCCATCTGCCGGTCCGGTCGCTCGCGACGGTGACTCCGCCATGCGGCGACCGTCGCGCGGCGATCAGGCCGCGGCCTGCTTGCGGACTGCCGTCACGAGCGTGCGCACGCGATCGGACATCTTGGCGCCCGTGCCAGTCCAGTAGTCGATTCGCGCCAGGTTGAGCTCGACCTTCTGGTCCTTGCGGCGGGCCACGGGGTTGAAGAACCCGACCTGCTCCAGCACCAGCCCACCCTGCCGCTTGCGGCTGTCCGTTACGACGACGTGGTAGAACGGCGCATTCTTGCCGCCACGGCGCGTCAGTCGAATCGTCACCATCGGATGAATTCCTCGCAGCCCCGGAGCCGTCAGGCCCCGTCAAAGAGCCGGGCATTCTACTCAAATCATGCGGGCAATGAAAGGCTTACGCGAGCCTTCGGGCCGCTAGTTTCCGTGCGGTCCGTGACCGCCGGGTTTGCGCCCAGTGAGGCCGCGCAGCATGCGGGCAAGACCGCCACCCTTCATCTTTTTCATGACCTTTTCCATCTGCTGCTGCTGCTTCAGCAGGCGGTTGACTTCCTGGACCTGCACCCCGGATCCGGCCGCAATGCGCCGCTTGCGTGAGCCGTCAATGATTCCCGGACGGCGGCGCTCGACCGGGGTCATCGAGTCGATGATCGCGATCTGGCGCCGGATCGAGCGGTCGTCGACCTGGGCGAGCGCACCGGGCGGCAGGGCCTGTGCGGGCAGCTTGTCCGCCAGTGCCGCCAAGCCTCCCATCTGCTTCAGCTGGCCAAGCTGTTCGCGCAGGTCGCTGAAGTCGAAGCCGCGGCCCTTGGTCAGCTTTTCGGCAAGCCGTCGGGCCTGATCCTGATCGACGCCTGCCTGGACCTGCTCGACCAGCGACAGCACATCGCCCATGCCGAGGATGCGCGATGCCACGCGTTCCGGGTGAAAGACCTCGAGTGCGTCGACTTTCTCGCCGACACCGAGGAACAGGATCGGCTTGCCCGTCACGTGGCGAACCGACAGTGCGGCACCACCGCGCGCGTCGCCATCGGCCTTGGTCAGGATCACGCCGGTCAGGGCGAGTGCAGAGTCAAACGCGCGGGCGGCATTGACGGCATCCTGGCCCGCCATGCTGTCGACGACGAAAAGCCTCTCGGTGGATGCGATGACGCCGTCGATCGCCTGCACTTCGGCCATCATCTCCTGGTCCACGTGCAGGCGTCCGGCGGTGTCGATGATGACGACATCGTGCACGTGACTGCGTGCGTGGGCGAGCGCATCAACCGCGATTTCGACGGGACCCGCGCCCGCGGGCGGCTCGAAGTAATCGGCACCGACCTGGCCGGCGAGTCGCGCAAGTTGCGTCATCGCCGCCGGCCGGTAGATGTCGGTGCTCGCGAGCAGTGTGCGCTTGCGATGCTGCTCAACCAGGTGGCGCGCAAGTTTCGCCGCAGTCGTGGTCTTGCCGGCGCCCTGCAATCCGGCGAGCAGGATCACGACGGGAGGCTGGGCGCGCAGGTTGAGACCGCGGCCCGGCTCGCCCATGACCCGGGTCAGTTCCTCGTGGATGATGCTGACGAAGGCCTGCCCCGGCGTCAGGCTCCGTGTGACCTCGGCGCCGACCGCGCGCGCACGCGCGGCATCGATGAATGCCTTGACGACCGGAACGGCGACGTCTGCCTCGAGCAGCGCCATTCGCACCTGGCGCAGCGTGTCGGCAATATTGTCTTCGGTAAGGCGGCCCCGCCCGCGCAGCGAGTTGACGGCCTGTCCGAGGCGCGCGGCAAGCGTATCGAACATCCGGAAGGTAACCTGGCGGCGCCGGCCGCAAAATCATGCTGCCGCCGATTATAGGGCCGCACCTGTACAATGACCGCACGCGATCGCGGAGCCATTCTTGCGCGGATTTATCGTAATCCTTCTCTACCTCGCCGCTGTCGCTGCGGCGCTGCATGCGGCCCGGCGCGGCGGTGGCCTGCCCGCATGGCGCGAGCCAGCCCTGTTCATTGCGGGCTCCGCATGGATCGCCCACGCGCTATGGCTCGCCGCCGTCATTCAACCCATCGGTCTCGCTGCAATGGGCCTCGCCGACAGCGCGTCGCTGCTGGGACTGGTCATCGGGGCGGGCGGCCTGCTGGCCCTGGTCTCACCTCGCTATCGGGTGGTCGCCGCGATCGTGCTCGGGCTTGCGGCGCTTCTTGCGGCGGGCACCGGCAGCATTCCGGATCAGCGCGAAATCACTGCGCCGGGCTGGCCGCTGGCAACCCACGTGGTGCTGGCGATGGGAGCCGCCGGCATGTTTGCGATCGCCCTGGTGCTGGTCGTCCTGCTGGCCGCGCAGAACAGCCAGTTACGGAGCAAGCGGCCCGCGAACTGGCTGGGGTCCCTGCCGCCGGTCGAGAGCCTGGAACATGCATTATTTTCAGTGATCGGCACCGGCATGGCAGCACTGACCATGGCAATCCTGGCGGGCCTCCTGTTCGTGACCGACCTGTTCCAGCAGCACCTGGCGCACAAAGCGATTCTTGCGCTGACAGCCTGGGTGATCTTCGCCGTGCTGCTGATCGGCCGCTGGCGCTTCGGCTGGCGCGGTCGCAAGGCGGCCGCCTACACCATCGCGGGCTTTGTCGTGCTGACGCTCGCTTACTTCGGCAGCAAGTTCGTTCTCGAGATTCTGCTGGGGCGGCACTGGGGTTGAACGCTTGAGCAGCCTGGCGGCAATTGCGCTGCTGATACTGACCGCCCTGCTGGAAGTCGCGACGCCGACCTTGCGCTCGAGGCGCCTGCCGGCGCGACGCCCCGATGACGGCGCCCAGTTACGCCTGCGCCGCAGATTTGCCACCGAGTCGCGCCGTGCGCGCCGCGCCGCCTGGCTACTGCGAATTACCCTGCTTGCGGCGCTGGTCGCCTGCGTATTTTTTGCAGCGACTGAAATCCGGATGACGCTCGCCCTGATCGTCGTCGCTGGGCTCGCGCTCCTTACCGCGCTGGCGGGCGGCGGCGCGCTGCGACGGCCCGGCATGCTGAGCAGGCTCGCCGCCGCCACGATGCTCTGGCTGCTGGCGCCGTATTTCCTGCTGCTGCCTTCGGCCCGCAAGGGCCAGGCTGCTGCGCGACGCGACCCCGACGAGACTATCGCCGACATCGCCGATGCACTCGCCAGCGAATCGGCGGAGCGCCAGCTGATGGTGGAGGCGCTGCTGGACCTCGAGCGCCGCAGCGTCGAAGACGTCATGGTGCCGCGCAGCGAGATCGAGGGCATCGATATCTCGGCGGACTGGGACGACATCGTCGCCTTGCTGAAACGCACCCAGCACACGCGCATGCCCCTGTTCGACGGAGACCTGCAACGGGTTCTGGGCATCGTCCACATGCGGCTCGTCGCCAATGAAATTGCCGCCGGCCGCCTGACGCGGGAGCGGCTGGGCGAAATCGCCGGGCAGCGGGAAACGCTGTTCACGCCGGAGGGCACGACGCTCCACGCGCAACTGCTGCGCTTTCGCAGGCTGCGCCGGCGCATCGCATTCGTCGTCGATGAGTACGGCGACGTGCGCGGACTGGTCACGCTCGAGGACATCCTCGAGGAGGTAGTCGGTGAATTCACGACCCAGCCGGCGATGCCGCGCCTCGATTTCAGTGCGCGACCGGACGGCAGCTATGTCGTGCCGGGCGGCGTGACGCTGCGCGCAGTCAACCGGGCACTCGAACTGAGCCTGCCCACCGATGGTCCGCGCACGCTTTCCGGTCTGATCGTCGAGCACCTCGAGGCCATACCCGAGCCCGGTGTCAGGCTCACGCTCGGCGGACACACGATCGAGGTCCTGCAGGTCGCCGACAATGCCGTGCGCACGGCCCGCATCCTGCCATCGCCCGCCGGCGGCGACGGTTGAATTCAGCGCAAGGCGGCGAGCGCCTCCGGCAGCCTCGCAGCCGCCACCACCTCGATTCCCGTGACCGGCTGTCGTGGCGCATTGGCCTGCGGCACGATTGCACGGCGGAAACCGTGCTTGGCGGCTTCCCGCAA
>JAOUGR010000032.1 GCA_029857655.1 Gammaproteobacteria bacterium
GCACACTGTCGCGCACGCGGTAGGAAATCACGTGCACGCGCCGCACGCCGCCCCGGATCGCGGCCTCGATCGCGGATGCCTTCGGCAGCATGCCGGCCTCGAGGCTGCCGGCCTGCTCGAGCCGCTTGAGCCCGGCGAGATCCGTGAAGGAAACGAGCGAACGCGGATCCTCCAGGCGCTCGAGGATGCCGGCCGCGCCGGTGCAGATGATCAGTTTCTCGGCGCCGAGTGCCGCGCCAATCGATGCCGCGACGGTGTCGGCGTTGATATTCAGCACGCAGCCGGTGTCGTCCGATGACAGCGGGCTCACGACCGGCATGAGCCCGGCATCGAGCTGCTTGCGCAGCACGGTTGTGTCGATCGAGATGATGTCACCGACGTATCCATAATCCACGGAATGGCCATCCACCTTGACCGGCGGGCGGCGAATGGCACGCACGAGGCCTGCATCCACGCCCGAAAGGCCGATCGCATCGATGCCGACCTCGCGGCACGTCGCGAGGATGCGCGTATTTATCAGCCCATTCAGCACCATGGTCGTCGCGTCGATCGACTTGTCATCGGTGATGCGGCGTCCGCCCACCAAGCGTGGCTCGATGCCGAGCGAGCGCTGCATTTCGTCGAGCTGGGGCCCGCCGCCGTGCACCAGCACGACGCGGATGCCGAAGTGATGCAGGATCGCGATCTGCTCGATGAGGCCGCGCGTGCCCGCGGCATCGCCGAACACGGCTCCACCCGCCTTGATGACGAAGATCTTGCCCTTGTAGAGCCGGATGTAGGGTGCCGCGCCCCGCAATGCGGCGATCACGGCGGATTGGTCGGTACGGTGGGTCACCATCTCTGCAGGGCTCCTCGTTTCAATGCAGCCTGCCGGCGGGCGCGCCACCGAGCAGCCGGTAAAGTATCGCTGTCTGCACGACCAGGCGATTGTGGGCCTGGCTGAGCACACGGCTGCGCGGTCCGTCGAGCACGTCGTCCGCAATCGCAACGTTACGCCGCACCGGAAGGCAATGCATCAAGTGGCAATCGGGGTCGGTCTTCTGGAACCACGAATCGCGGACCATCCAGTCACCGAGACCACCGCGTGCCCTGGCTTCCAATTCTGCGTCGCCGTAGTGCTCAGGCGAGCCCCATTCCTTGGCATAAACCACGTGTGCGCCGGCGAGGGCTGCGTCGCGATCGTCGGTCTCGCTGACGCTGCCGCCCGACAATGCCGCGGCCCGCCGCGCCTTTTCCATGATCGCGTCGGGAAGCGCAAATCCTGGCGGGCGCAGTACCACGACGTCCATACCGCGCAAAGCCGCCATATGCGCTGCGGCAGCCGGCACGGCCAGCGGCAGAGCCCGCGGATGATTCACCCAGCTCAGCACGAAACGGCTGCGGCGCGGCACCTTGAGATCATCAAGCGTCTTCCAGTCGGCGAGGACCTGGCAGGGATGATTCACGGCCGACTCCAGATTGATCAGCGGCCGGCGGCAAAGCGAGGCGATATTCGTGAAGCTCCGTTCAGAAAGGTCGTCCGAGAGATCGCGCCCTTCCGCGAAGGCGCGCACACCCAGCGCATCACAGTAGGAATCGAGCACCGGAATGGCCTCGCGGATGTGCTCGGCTGCGCTTCCTGTCATCGCGACACCCAGGCGCGTCTCGAGCTGCCAGCTGCCGCTGCCGGGCGTGATGACGAATGATTCACCGCCGAGGCGCGCCATCGCAACTTGCATCGAGGCTCGAGTCCGCAGGGATGGGTTGAAAAACAGCAGGCCCAGCACCCGGCCCTGCAATGCCGCTGGTTCTGGCCGCTCACGCAGGCGATCGGCGAGCGCCAGCAGGTCCACGATCTCGTCGCGCGGCATGTCCGCGAGATCGAGGAAGTTCTTCATCTCAGGTCCAGCCCGGGGCGGGCGCGGTCAGCCCGTCCGTCTCATCGAACCCCAACAGGCGATTCATCCACTGCAGCGCGCCGCCGGCCGCGCCTTTGACGAGATTGTCGATGACCGACAGCACGACAATCGTATTGCCGTCGGCGACCGCCGACAGGTGCGCGTAGTTGCTTGCGACGACGTCTTTCATCCGCGGCGGCTCATCCAGCACGCGCACGAATTGCTTGCCTGCGTAGAAGCCGCGCAGCGCTGCGATGGCAGCCGCGGTATCGATCGGCTTTTTCAGCTTCGCCTGGACAGTGGCATGGATGCCGCGCGCGAATGGCCCGGAATGCGGGACGAAGGCGAAGCGGCCGTCGACACCTGATGCCGCGCGTGCCAGCGTCGTGATCTCGGCCGCATGGCGGTGGGTCAGCGCGTTGTACGAGTAGAGATCGCCGTGGCGCTGCGGGTGGTGCGTGCCGGCGAGCGGGCTGCGCCCGGCGCCGGTGCTGCCGGTCACCACGGAAACGTAGATCTGTGGCTCGACGAGATCCAGTGCGAGCAATGGCACGGAAGCGAGCAGGGTGGCGGTACTTAAGCAACCGGGATGCGCCACGTGCGGCGTCGGTGGGCGGTCCAGATGCTCAGGCACGGAGCAGGTGAACTCCCGTGCGCGCGCAGGCGCGCCATGCGGATGCTTGTAGACGCGCGCGTATTCTTCCAGGTCCGCAAAGCGGAAATCGGCCGAGATGTCGACGACGGTCGGTTTCGTGCCAGCGGAGGCCGCGCGGGCGAGGAGGGCATCCAGCAACTTGTGCGAAACGCCGTGCGGTGCGGCAGCGAGTACCGCGACGCGGGGCAGCTTCGCCGCCATTTCAATCACATTCTCGATCGCGGTGTACTGCAACCCGCCACAGGCCGCGGCCAGGTGCGGAAAAGCCTTTGCGACCGGTTCGCCCGGCTGGCTGTCGGATGCGATCGCGGCAAGTTCCAGTCGTGGATGGCCGAGAACGAGTCGAAGCAGCTCGCCGGCGACGTAGCCGGTGCCACCCAGGATGATGGCAGGCGCAGGGGTGCTCATTGCGCGAGTTCCCTGGCATGGGCAACCGAGTCGAGGCCGACGGCTGCTATCACGCAATCGCCTAGTGCGGCGCCGCTGGTCAGCGCATTGAAGGCAGGGACACCGAGCTGCTCGCGGATGATGTCCACGCCCACCGTGTTGTCGGTGGAAGGGCCGGTGACGACTGCGGGTTCGATGCCGAAGCGGTCACGCAGCAACTTCACGCCGCCCCAGGCGGCTACCGGATCGTTTGCGGAAAGAACGACAGCCGTCAACGCGTTCCTGATATCGGGCGCATCGAGTATGGCCTCGACGCCATAGGCGCCAAGGAGTCCGTCCCCAAGTTCAAAAACGATCACGTCGGGCTTTCCCGCCGCCATTTCGGTCAGCATCGTGCGCGTCAGCGCAGGCCCGTTCTTCGCAGTCGTCGTAACCACGCCGAAATCGGTGAAGATCATCGAGCGGCGCGCGCCGGAGTCTTCCATCGCGAGTATGTCGCGACGCAAGGAGACGCCGGTCGCCTTGAAGCCGTCGACAGTCAGCCCGCGATGCCGCATGCGGGAGATCATCGCGCAGGCAGCCGCGGTCTTGCCGGCCTCCATGCATGTGCCCGCCAGCGCGACGACCGGCACTCCGGCAGTGTCGAGCGTGGCGGCTAAGTCGAGCTTTCGCATGCCGGCGCGTGCCGGCACACCGATGCGCTCGCCGAGATACGGGAAATGCAGCACAGAGCCGAGCACGCGGCACTCGAATGGCCGGCCCTTCTCGGGATTCGCGGAATCGCAGATGCCGAGCACACCGCCGATGTTCAGCATCTGGATCACATCACCTGCGGCCAGCTTTTCGGGCAAGTGGCCGGAATAGCCGAACAGTGCCTTGCGGTGACCCAGGGCACCGACGATCACATTGCCGCGCGCGAGCTTTGCCATGCGGCCGCTGGTCAGTTCGAGCGTATTGTATTGCGCCTTGTCGGTCAGGACTTCGACCGCCAGCACGACGCCTTCCTCGCAGGAAATGTCGGTCGAGATCCTGATCTCGTGCGACAAGCCGCAGGCCTGCGCGACCGAGGCGATCTTGTCGACGATGATCGATTTCATCATTGCGGTTCAACCTCTGCACCGGCGCGCGTCCAGAACATGCCCGGCAGCGAAACCATCCTGGAAAATCCCTGCGCATCGGCGGCAGTCCACTCGCCAGCCGATTCGCCGTAGACGCCCTTCGAGGCCTTCATCAGCGACCAGGGTGAGTCCACGCCCTCGACGAATGCCGAGCCAGGCCGCAGCAGAATCGTGACGCTGCCGGTCACACGCGCCTGTGAAGATGCGAACAGCGCCTCGACGTCCCGACAGACCGGATCGAGGTTCTGTCCTTCATGGACCAGGTCGCCATAGGGGGCGGCGACAATTTCCTTGATCCGTTGCTGGCGCGCGCTCAACACCAGTTTCTCGAGTTCGCGATGCGCGTCAAGCAGGACAGTTGCGGCGGGCGCCTCGAAGGCGACGCGGCCCTTGGTGCCTATGATCGTGTCACCCAGATGGATGCCGCGACCGATGCCGTATTGGCCCGCCACAATTTCCAGCTGCTCGATCAGCGCAACGGGAGTGAGTTGCTCGCCATCGAGCGAGACCGGCAGGCCCGATTCAAAGCCGATTACGATTCGCCGCGGCGGCCGGGGTTTCGCGAATGCATTCTTCGAAAGCACCCAGGCGTCTTCCGGAATGCTGGCGGCCGAGGTCAATGTCTCCTTGCCGCCGATCGTAACTCCCCAGAGACCGCGATTTGTCGAGTACGCGGCGCCATGCGGTGGAACCGGGAGACTACGTTCCTGGAGATAGCTGAGCTGTTCAGGACGCTTGAATGCACGGTCGCGGACGGGCGCAAGAATCTCCAGCCCTGGCGCAAGCGTGCGCAACGCGACTTCGAAGCGCACCTGGTCGTTGCCTGCCGCCGTGCAGCCATGCGCAACCGTGCCGGTGCCGAGTTTCCGCGCCATTGCCGCGACTGTCTGCGCCTGTATCGAGCGCTCGGCGCCGACGCACAGCGGATACATCTGTCCACGACGGACATTGCCGATCAGGAGCCAGCGCAGCACGCGGTCAAAATAATCGCGACGCGCATCGACCAGATGATGCGAACTGGCGCCGAGCAGCTTCGCCCGCTCTGCCAGCTGTCGCGCGGCGTCAGCGTCGATGCCGCCCGTGTCGACGGTAACCGTCGCGACCGGGCGGCCGTAGGTCTCCTTGAGCCACGGCACGCAGAACGACGTATCGAGGCCACCGGAAAATGCTAGCAGGATGGGCGCGTCGGTGCCCGACGAGGGAGTAGGCATGGGAATACTCAGACCCGGAATTCTTGGTGGAGGCGGGCGATCACCCGGCGCTGGGCTGCAGCACCCTGGGTGGCAACAAAAATCGTGTCGTCGCCGGACAGCGTGCCGATGATCTCCGGCCACTGCGCACGGTCCAGCACGATCGCGACGCTCTGGGCGGCGCCCGCGCTGGTGCGGATAACGGTCAAGCAGGGTCCGGCCGGCTTCAGGTCGCGAACAAAGGCCGCGACCGCCGCAAAATCATCGAGTGCCGGCGCCGAATCGTCGGGCAGCACGTAGCGGTCGCCCAGCTTTGCCACGCCGAGTTCGCGCAGGTCGCGGCTGATGCTCGACTGGGTCGCGTGATGACCAGCCCTGCGGAGCAGGCGCACAAGGTCCTCCTGCCGGCCAACCGTCGCCCGCGTGATGATGCGTCTGAGCGCCTCGCGGCGCGCTGAAGCTGCGTGCGCACCGTTGCCCCGTGTTTGAGTGTGCATAAAGTTGCACTATGATTGCATAAATATGCAAGCAACGTCAAGCACGGCAGGCACGGCGATTCAGCGCTCGACGCGATACCCGATGTCGATGGCCGACTGGCGTCCGGATTCGGTTGAAATCATCCAGCGGTCGCCGATGGTGTAACGCAGCTTAAGGGTGTTGATCTCGTCGACCAGCGAGATGCCGTAGCTGATGTATAGCCGCGGCGAAAGGAACTTGCCGAGAACCAGCGCAGTGCCGGAGTCGACTTCCTGGGCGACACCGACTTCGTCGAGCCCCACATGGCGGCCGAGCTCGCCGGCGAGCAGGGCGCCACCCTGTGCGACCAGGCCCGCGCGCTCCGCATCCAGGCTGCTGCGATCCTCGTCCTGCAGGCTGTCGAGTGTTCGCCCGACGATCAGTAGCGAAGCGATCTGCGGCTGCGGCAGCGGTGGTTCCGAGTACAACGTCAGCTGCGGCCGGCGTAGCCGGCCACGCACGATGACGCCGACCGTGTATCCAGGCAGCTTGCGGGAGGCACGCAGGTCGACTCCCGGATCGGTCACCGGTCCGCCCGTGAACAACAGCCGCCCACGCTCGACATCAAGCTCGCGGGTATAGGCGCGGTAGCGACCGTCCTGGATTTCGAGTTCGCCCGAAGCAACGGCGGCCTCGCGCGGTTCGCTTCGGGCGCGCACAGTGCCGGTAATCCGGCCGCTCAGGCCATAGGCGTCGAGGTCAACCTTGTTGCCGAGCAGAAGACGCAGGTCGCTTGCGACTTCATAGGAAGGTTGCTGCCCGGCATCCTGCTGCGTCCTGACGATGTGTTCGTCCGTGGAGACGAGCACGACTCCCGCAGTTTCGGCGGGAATGATGCGCGCTTCGGGAATCGCCACGCTGCCGGTGACATTGATGCGCCGGTCAGCGAGCGTGAATCGCAGGTCGGGAGAGGCAAGTACGCGTGCCTCAGGAACATTCACGAGCAACAGGCGTTCGCCTTTCATCGTGAGCAGGCCGTCGATTTGCCGGTCCTGCCAGTTCAGGCGGCCGTCGACAGCCAGTGTTCCGTCGCCGGCCATCGCGGTTGCGTGCAGGCTGAGTGCCGACTGCTGCAATTCGAGTGTTGCCGCGATATCGCGAAGCCGCAGGTTGGCCTGGTAGAAGTCCAGTGACCCGCCGGTGAGGCTGGCTTTGCCGCGCAGCAATGGACTCGCGAGCTGCCCGGATATGGCGAAATCAAGTGCCAGCCTGCCAGCGGCGCGGTCGATGTCCTCGAACAGGAGCGGCAGCAGGTCGAGTTCCGTGGCCGTGCCAAGCACCCTGCCCGAAACGGGCAGATGTGCGAGCGGAGTATCGTCACGCCGTTCGGCAACGAGGTCCAAGGTCAGGTCGCTGGCGGCGGCGTCCACGAGCCTGGCACTGACGCGGTGGCGATCGGCATTGCTTGCCAGCGTCAGCAGGGTGCGGCCGAGCTCAATTACCTGCTCCTTGCCGCTCGCTGTCTGAAACTCAAGAACGGCGTTGCGGATTTCGGCCTGCAGGTCCGCGTTCCAGCGTTGCCCGGCCCGGCCCGAGACGCGCGTCTCCATGGAAAGAAGGCCGCGATAACTTGGACGACCCGGGATCTCCAGCTCGAGTGTCTCCAGCGGAAATGCCTGCGCGCTCGCCCGCAGCCACCAGTCGGCGGCGCGCTGCCAGTGACCCTCGACGCAGACGCGGCGCGCTTCCTGGACCAGGCAGGTCGAGGCGAGCTCCACCTTGTCGGCGGAAATGAAGAGGCGTGTCGGCGCCTCGAACTGGTATGGCGCGATGCCGGGCCCCGTCGCAACAAGGCTGGCGGCATCGAGCGTGTAGCCCTGGCTGTCGTAGGCGCCGCTGCCCCGGAGTTCGACTGCGTCCTCGCCGGCACCGACGCGGAACCCCACGCTGTGATCGCGTAGCAGGCCATCCAGTGAGAGACGGGTATCCGTGAGTGTCTGCCCCGCGATGCGCATGCCCGCAGTGCGCAGTCGCAGCCAGGACGTCTCGCGATCCTCCAGGTCGATGCGCGCATCCACCGACAGCACGTCCGCCTTTTGTTCGTCCCAGGCCAGGCTGTGTCCCGTGAAGGAAAGGATGATCGACGAGTTCAGGTATCGCAGCTTGGCGTCGATGTGACCGCCGAGTCCAGGCAGGAAACCGGATAGGTCGTCGGCAACAAGCCTGGCATCCAGTGCCGTCCCGCGACCCAGCGCACCATCGAGCGTCAGCTTCGCCGGTCCGATTGCGAATGCAACACGCTCGAACTGCGTCAACCCTGGTTGCCTGCGCACGATGCCACCGCCACCGACGGACTGGCCGCGGAATTGCCCCGAGAGTCCCGATGCGGCCGCGGTCCAGCGGGCATCCTTGTCCAGGCCGGAGCCAGATGCCGCGTACGCGAATGTCAGGCGCCCCGGCAGGTCCTCGCGAAGTGTCGAGGGATCGATGCCGTGCGCGTTTCCCGAAATGGTCCAGGCGCGTTCCAGATCGCGGGTCAGCATGCCAAATGCCTCGACCCGCCCGCCGAGTGTCTGCCATGACGATTCTTCGACGACGAATTGCGTTGCGGTGAATCTGCCGCTCGCCCTGCCTTCCGCATGCGGCAGGCCCGGCGACTCGAGTTTTCCGGACCAGCTGAAGCAGAATTCACGCCAGCCTTGCGCTTGCAGGCTCCCGGCGCGCGAGCGCACGAGTGCAGGCCCGGACAGCGGCCACGCGAAGTCGGTCCACTCGCCGCCGAGCGTGAATTCCGGCCGCTCGGCAACGCTGATCGTTCCTCGCAGCCGGACATTGGCATTGCCCGGCATCGTGAGATTCAAGTCCGACACCGTGACCAGGCCATCTGCATAGCCGGCGGCGCCGCCGAATCCGACGCCGGTCTCAGGAAGTCCCTCGCCGCGGATACGTCCGGTCGCCGCGTAGCTGGATCGATCGCCGCTGGCGTCGATGGTTGCGCTCAGCGGGCCGATCGGCGAAGGGCCGAACCATTGCGCGAGATCGAGTTTCTCCAGCTCGACCTTGCCGGTCCAGCGGAATTCACCAGCGAGATCAGTCAACTCGATATCGGCGGTGGCCCGGCCCGGCACTGCAATCTGCGCATGTGCCTGCATGCGGTCGAGATTGCCGCTCGCCCGGATGATGCCGACCAGGTCGCGTTCAGCCGTCAGGGACCAGGCTGCGCCACCCTCGATTGCAATCGGCTCGCGCGCGAGCACGCTTCCTGCCGCGGCGGCAACGGCCCAGGCGCCGGCATCCGCCGCTACGTCATCGAACTGGATCCTGGAGCGCGTGATCGATACCGAGCCCGCGACCTTTCGCAGTCGCAACCCGGCGCCCTGCGGCGACGTGATCGAAAGATCGGCAATCGCGAAATCATCAATGGCAAGCGTGAGCCAGCGCGGAAAGAATGCCGGCGCTGCGGGCGGTTGGGTTCGCTCGTGCAGCACGATCGTGACGGCGGCGATCTGCAGTTGCTCCGCCGAAATCCTGCCCGCCAAAATTTCAGTGGGTTCGAGGTCGACGGCGAGGCCGTTGACGCGGATCGTCGCCCGCGGGTGCTCGATCACGATCGAGTCGACCTGCAATGGGCCGATCAATCGTCCGCGGGCACCGGTCACGTGGACATTCACCTTGTCGAGTGAATCCAGCATGGCGACTACGCGTGCGAGGCCTGCCTCGGTGGCGATCAACCAGGCCACGCCGGAGAGCGAGGCAAGGGCGACGAGCGAAACTGCAATCAACAGCCATCGAGTTCGCTTCTTCATTGCAGGCGCCGCTCTACAAGTCCGGCGTGAAATTCAGGTGGAGCCGCGGGCTGCGCCCCGGCTCGGATAGCGACTGTGCGACGTCGAGGCCGATGCTGAGGAATGGCAGTCGATAACGCAGCCCTATACCTGCCGAGTACTCCAGGCGGTCGCCGAAGCTGTTGATGGCATTGCCGCCGTCAACGAACACCGCCGCGACAAAGTTCCGCGGCAGGTTGCGCTGCAACTCGATACTGCCGGTCATCAGATGGCGGCCACCGACGCGATTTCCATCGGCATCAACCGGGGAAAGCTCCTCGTAGCCATAGCCGCGCACGCTGCGGTCACCACCGGCAAAGAACCGGTACGGCGCCGGGAGCTCCTGGAAATCCGCGACAGCGCTGGCGCCGAGCTCTGCGCGCAACTGCAGGTGCAGGCGTTCGGCAAGGCGAAACCGGCGTTCGTCGCGGATCACCAGCCTCGTGAAGTCGGTATCCGAGCCCAGCACAGACGTCGAGCCGATCAGCTCGAGCTGGAATCCCCGCGGCGCGGCGTTCACGCCGAGAAAGCCGGGTGGCAACAGCGCATAGGAAATGCCTGGCACAAACAGCTGGCTGCTCGTGCGGGTGACGCCGGTCAGCGTGCTGACCTCGTCGCGCGTGGCGTCCGCGGTCACCGACAGCACGCGTTGCCACTTGCCATGCACCTGCGTCAGGCCCACCTTGAAGCTGCCGCCCGTCGTTTCGACGTCGGCACGCTGTTCGCGCAGGCCGCGCAGTTCGAAGGACAGCTTTTCCAGCGCGGGGTCGGTCCACGGTATCGCGTAGGTCAGGCGCACGACCTCCTCGATGCTGGAGCCGCGGATTTCGGCGCGAAGCCGGTGACCGTTCGAATTCACGCGGCGGTTTTCCCAGCCCAGCGTGCCGCGCACACGGGTGTCGGTCGCGTAACCGACGGCGATCGTGTAGAGATCGCGCTTGCTACGTGTGGCCGCGATGCGGACCGGGGCAATCTTGCGTGTGCGATCGCGCTCTTCAGGCAGCACCTCGACGACGGCAAAGTATTGCGAATCGTCCAGTGCGAACTGGGTGCGCAGCAGCGCGCCGGCGTCGTACCAGTCGCCTTCGCGGTAGCGCAGGTAGCGCCGGACGAAATCCGGGCGCAGGAAGTCCTGCTCGATCGCGGTCGGGCCGAACCGGTAGCGCTCGCCGGTCTCGAGCGTGATGCGCGCCCGCGCCTCGCGTGCGACGGGGTCCACGAGCAGATCCCCACGCGTGAAATCGGCGTCAAGGTAGCCATTGCTGGCGGCCGCGCGCAGCAATTCGCCCTTCAACTGGTCGTAGTCGATATGGCTCAGTCGCGCGCCCGTCCTGAGAGGCGAAGCGGCAAGCGCACGCCGCAGGAACGGCTCTTCGCGGCCGCTGCCGCTGATTTCGACCTGCTGTTCGACGAGTATTACGGGCGGACCGGGGTCGACCCTGACGGTGGCCTGCCAGCCGCCGTCTGTGCGTTTGAGTTCCGTGCCGACAACCGGTTCGTAGTATCCAAAGGGCCGCAGCGCAGTGCCGACTTCGCCTGTCGCGCGCTGCACCAACCGCTCGACCATTTCCTGGTCGAGTTGCTTCGAGCGCGCATGACGCCTGAGGCTGAGCAGCGCCTGCACGTTCTCAAGCAGCGGCCCATCGACGCCTTCGATCGCGAGCTCGATCACATCCGCCGCATTTGCGGCTGGCAGCCAGGCCATGCCGGTCAGCAGCAGGACTGCGAACCGACGGATCATCCCGGCGATTCGGCCTGGTAGGAAATGCGAATCCTCGTGGTTACGCCGCCATCAGCTGCATGACTGCGTTCTTCGACCGTCACAATTCCGTCATTCCCGATCAGCACGACGGTGCTGCAACGGGTGCCGTAATTGTCGCTGACGATGAAGGGTGCCGACAGCCGCCGCTCCCATTCAAGGCCGACACCGGTATCGGGCAGCAATTCGTCGGCAGCGGTCATGCGATCCGACAGCACGCGCATCAACACGCCGGGTCGCGGATGATCATTCGCCAGTTCCTGCTCGAAGCGCTCGCGCGTGCGCAGCAGTTTCGGCCAGGGCGTGTCGAGCTGCCGGTTGCTCAGGCCATAGACTCCAGGGGCGAGCATGCGCACCTCGGGTTCCGGGTGGCTCGTGACGTAGGCAAGGCATTCGTGCTCCATTGCAAGCAGGTTGAAGCCGCTGAACTGCCTCGCGCGTGATGCCGTCGCATGCGCGAACCCGACTGCGTCCGCCCGTCCGCCGAGAAACTCGCCGATCAGCGTTCCGCGGGAAACGCCGTCGGGCCTGGGTATTGCAGGGTCGCGGTAGTTCGTCACGAGCGCCATGCGGCCCGAGTCATCGATCCCCAGCCAGGTGCCGCCGGCCTGCAAATCGCGGCCCGCGAGCATGCGGACACCGTCATTCCACCAGTGGAGCGCCTGTGCCGGTCGCGCATGGAATTCGTCGCGATTGGCGGCGAGTACCAGCGGGTAGCGCGGGTGGGTGCGGTAGGCGATCAGTACCAGGCACATGGCAGACTCAGCGTCGGCGGCGCCGGATCG
>JAOUGR010000308.1 GCA_029857655.1 Gammaproteobacteria bacterium
TCGTGACGCCATTTGGCTTCGCGCCGCCGGACTTCGTCGGCCGCACGGTCGTGGATGTGCGCGATCTGCGCGCGGAGCTCGGCATCGGCTGGGGTGTGGGTGGCACGAGCGCACCGTTCACTTCGATGGGCGATGCGGGGCTCGTGCTCAACCCGGCGACCGTCGGGCTGGGCCTGCGTCACCACATCCGGATCGGCTTCCGGGTCATCGACCTCACCGGTCTTGCCTCGCCCGTGACCGTGGCGCCTGCCATGGGCCGGCGGTTGTTCGCGCTCGGCGAACCGGGGCATGTCGAGTTGTTCCGCGACTGGGCGGCGTTTGTCGCGCGCCTGACCGAAAAGCTGAATGGCGGTGCGAAAGCCCAGGCGATGTTCGCGCACGGGGCCTACGACGCCGGCAGCTTCACGATCACCGCGAACCACGTGGCAATCGCGCTCAAGATGCCCTGATCCAAATTCTCTTGGTCGAACCGACCAGGCCCGCGTCGCAGGACGCGGGTCTTTCTTTGGGTCTGCAGGAACGGATCTCAGGCGGCGATCCGGCGCACCTTGGGCTTCCCCAGCTGTCTCGCCTGCCAGAGATCGTGGTTTGCCTGCATCTGTACCCACATCTCCGCGCTGGTGCCAAGCGCAGCTTCGAGACGCAGGGCCATCTCGGCGCTGACGCCGGCGCGACCATTCAGCAGAGCTGACAGCGCCTGGCGGGAAACGCCAAGCCGGCTGGCAATTTCTCCCACCGCCAGGTCCTTGGGCAGGAACTCGCGCAATACCTCTCCGGGGTGTGCGGGACTTCGCATGCGAGACATCGTCGGCCCCTCAGTGGTAGTCAAGGTAGTCCACGTCCTGCGCGTTGCCGGCCTCAAACCGGAAAATCACCCGCCAGTTCGCGCTAACTCTTACTGCATGAAATCCGCTCAGTCGGCCATGCAGCGCATGCATCCGCCAGCCAGAGGCATTCATGTCGGCTGGCCGGCGGGCGCAATCCAGCGCTGTCAGGATCAGGCGCAGCCGTGCGGCGTGGCGGGGCGGAATTCCGGCGCGGGAGCCGTGCAGGAAGAAAGCCTCCAGGCCCTTGTGGCGGAAGCTCCTGATCACAGTGGAGTGTAATGTGTCACGTGACGCTTTACAACCGGCAATTGCCGGGTGTCGTCACGACGTTACTGCCTGGAGTCGCCGGCCGGTCCTGCGATTTGTGCGGATCTCGCCTGGAAATCCGGTCAGCTCACGGGAAAACCGATGCGCAGGTTTGGAAACTGCGAACCTGCGACCCGGCACCAAAAGGGCCTGCGTCGAGAGGCGCGGGCCTTTTTGTTGGCGAATCCGCCAGATTTCTGAGCAGCCCGCAATTCGCCCCGCACCCAAGCTGCCGTTTGAAACCGCGCATCACTGCGCGACTAGCAGCGTATTGCTTTTGTCAATACACTATGATTCGAAATGTCCGGTACTGTCTGCACGGTGTCACGTTTGAATGGGACGCCACTATTGGGCGTACGGAATCCCAGGCGCTCCTGTTTGTCGTGCATGTGATACGCCATGAAGAAATCATCCGGATCATCTCGGCGCGCTACGCGACCCCACAAGAGCGACGCACCTTTGAGTAATTTTGAACGCATCCAGAAACGCCTTCGCAGAGACCGGCCGATGGTCGCCGTAACACTGCGCATGCCAGTAGATGTTGTTGACGACCTGAAGCTTGTGGCGCCAGCGCTCGGTCATTCTGGTTACCAGCCGTTGATACGCGCTTATGTGGGCCGCGGCTTGCGCGAGGACCTTGAGCGCCTCGAAGGATCGGATCTCAATGCCCTGGTTAACAGCCTGCGGCGTCGAGGGGTGGACGAGGCCGTTCTCGCGCAGGCCGTCGCAGAGACTGCTCGAGAAAAGGGAGGAACAACCCTTTCTGGGAAGCAGTCTGCGCTCAGGAAATAAGGTGACACCCGTGCGCTACGCCATCGTCATTGAAAACGCGGGCAGTAATTATTCGGCCTACGTCCCGGACCTTCCCGGCTGCATCGCCACGGGTGAAACAATCGCCGAGACCGAAAGGCTGATTCGCGAAGCCATTGAGTTTCATCTCGAGGGCTTGCGGGCGGACGGCACGCCGATTCCGCCGCAGTCGAGCCGCGTCGACTACGTCGAAGTCGCCGCCTGATCAGTGGGCGTGAATTAGGTGCCGGGTCGCAGGTTGCAAACCTTTGACCCGGCACCGGGAAGTCCCGAATCTGTAGGGACGCCACAGTTTCCCGAATAGCCACGCTCCGTCACCGGGGCTAGGTTGATAGCCGAGCCAATCTCCGGGTGCATGCCATGGCCAGCAGGATGGTCGAACGCCTCCGCAATGAAGCCCTCGAGCTGCCGCACGCGGAACGCGCGGAGCTCGCCTGCCGTCTCGTGCAAAGCCTCGCCGGTCCAGCCGCGGCCAGGGCCTGTGGCAGCGATTCCCTACGCCGGCTCGCCGGCATCGTGTCTGAAAATACCCAGGTCATCGACCGCGCCGAATTTGTCCAGTACATGCGCGAACGCATGGAGCAGCCTTGAGGCGCAGTGACCGACGTTAGTAGTTGAGCCGTTCCCGCAGCCCTCCGCAAAGCGTGGGCTTCCCCCTGTTCATTTGGTGGCGTTTGCGCCATGTTTTTTTAACGTATGATCCGCAAACTGCTGGATGAATACGCCATGCGTTACTCCGCCAAGGATTCGCGTACATGAACCGCAACCTCATCTTCGCCCCGGTCCTGGTCCAGGTGCTCCTGACCCTGGCGATCTACGTGCTGCTGGTCCGCGCCAAGGTGCGCGCGATGAAGCTGGGCCAGGTGGACATGGCGCGGCGCGCGCTGCACGACGACGCCTGGCCCGAGAGCGTCATGAAGATCAACAACAACATCCGCAACCAGTTCGAGGTTCCGGTGGTGTTCTACGTGGTTTCATTCGTGCTGTGGGCGCTGGATGCGGTGGGAATCGTGGCGCTGATCGCTGCCTGGCTGTTCGCCGTGGGCCGCATCGCGCATGCCTACAGCCATATCGTCCCGAACTATGTGCCGGTGCGGCGCAAGGTTTTCACGTTCGGCTGGCTGATGGTGATTGTCATGGCCGTGCTGGCCGTGTGGGACCTGCTGGATCCCAAGAATCTGCTTTAGCTGCGCAGGCACCAGTAGCGCACGCCTTCCGATTCCAGGAAGGCCTCGGCGTTGGCGCCCTGCAGCATCGCGAGTGTCGAGTAGCTGCCCGCCTGCGAGCAGGTATCCGCCGCCACGGTGATTGAG
>JAOUGR010000033.1 GCA_029857655.1 Gammaproteobacteria bacterium
CAGGATGGCTGGACGCGCCGCAGCATCGCCGGGTTGCGGTACGATCAGGCGCAATATGCCGAGGAACCCGGTTCCACTGCGCCGCCTGCGCTTCCTGCTGATCGCAAGCTCACCTATCCATATCTCCGGATCGAAGCTATCCAGGACGATTTCCAGACGACGCGCAATCTCAATCTGATCGCACGCACCGAGGATCTCCAGTTCGGCACGCGTTACGCCCTCGAACTCGGCTGGGCTTCGACGGCCTATGGATCTGATCGCGATGCCGCGATTCTGCGTGCCGAGGCCAGCCACGGGTTTCGCCTTCGTGGCGGCCGCTCCCTGTTCCTCACGGGCGCCTTGCAGAGCCGCGTCGAGAGCGGTTCGGCACAAGATGCGCTGTTGTCAGGCGAGCTTCGCTTTTACCGGCAGACCAGCCCGCGCAGCACGTTCTTCACGTCGCTGACCGGTCAAGTGGGCCACAACCTCGACGCTGATCACGAATTGGTGCTCGGCGGCGAGGACGGGCTTCGCGGCTATCCGCTGCGCTACCAGACCGGCGACGGCCGGGCGCTCCTGACGGTCGAGCAGCGAATATACACCAAGCGATCGCTCTGGAAGATTGCCGACATCGGCGGCGCCGTGTTCTTCGACATGGGACGTACCTGGGGAAATTCGGCATTCGGCCCGACCGAATCGCAAGGGTTGCTGAAGGACATCGGATTTGGCCTGCGCCTCGGAAATTCCCGTTCGGCGCTGGGCAATGTCCTGCACCTGGACATCGCGTTTCCGCTCGATGGCGACAGCACGATCAGCGAAGTGCAGTTCCTCGTGAGGACCAAACGCACCTTCTGACATGAATATGAGCAACGAAGACCGCGACCTTCAAGCAAGCCGCCTGTTCTGGCGCCGCCATGCGCAGTGGCCGGCTGTTTTTTTTCTGGTGCTGTTCGCGACCGTCATGTATTGGCACCTGGATCTGCGAATTGCAGATTCAGTCTTCTTCAGCCGGACCGCAAATGACTGGATCGGTGCTCACACCTGGTGGGCGGTGGACCTGATACACACGGGCGGCGGCTGGTTCGTGCGCCTGATCGGACTTGCGGCCCTGTTGACGCTGGTTTCCGGTTTCTGGCTGCCGCGCCTGCGCCGTTGGCGGCGGGACGCCAGCTATCTCGTACTCGCCTTGATCCTGGTGCCCGGCGTGGTCGGAGCGCTGCAGCTGGTCACCAATGTCGACTGTCCGCGGAACCTCGATCAATACGGTGGTGACCGGCCCTATGTCGGCCTGCTGGCCGATCGCCCGGATGACCTGCCGCGAACTGCCTGTTACCCCGGATCGCATTCATCCTCGGGCTTCGCGCTGATGGCATTCTATTTCCTTTCGCTCGGGCCGAGGCCGCGCATGGCGCGCTGGGCGCTGGCCGGCGCCATTCTGCTGGGAACCATCTTCTCCATTGGCCAGCAGTCCCGCGGCGCACATTTCCTGTCGCACGACCTGGCGAGTGCCGCGATCGCCTGGTTCATTCTGCTCGCGCTCTGGAAGGCGTTGCTGGCGCCCCCGTGGGGGCCGGACCGGCGACAGGTAGTAGAATCCGCAGTGGATGGCCGACGAAAGACACCTGATCAAGCGGATGCTCGCGGGCGATGAACGGGCGTTCGATGCTTTTTTCGAATCCTATTTTGCGCGCGTGTACCGGTTCGCGCTGCCGCGGCTGAATGGTGATGTCGAAGCAGCGGGTGAAGTAGTGCAGGCGACATTAGCCAAGGCCATGCGCAAGATTTCCGGTTTTCGCGGCGAAGCCTCGCTATTCACGTGGATCTGCCACATCTGCCGGAACGAGGTCGTGGATTACATCCGCGTGAATCGGCGGCACTCCCGTCATGTCATGCTGATCGACGATCAGCCGGAATTACGCACGGCGATAGAAGCGATTGAGGCACCTGAAAGCTACGACCTTGCCAGGAATTACGGCCGCGCGGAGACCGGCCGGCTCGTGCAAACAGTGCTCGACCGGCTGCCGTCGAACTACGGCGATGCATTGGAGTGGAAGTACATTGAAGATCGCACGGTCGAGGAGATCGGCGTACGCCTCGGGATCGGGACTACCGCAGCACAGTCACTGCTGGCCCGCGCGCGCGTCGCATTTCGCGAGGCACTGGAAAAGGTTTTCGGCGCCGATGCCGCGGACATTGCCGCGGGGCTGGGTTCCTGAGTTCATGCCATGAATGAAATCGACATCGAGCTGGTATTGCGGGCGACGGCTCCCCGCGATCAGCCGCCGGAGGCCATCAGGCTCAAGGCGCGCGAGCACCTGCTCGGCGTGTGGCACGCCATCGTCGCGGAGCAAATCACTCGACGGCAGCTGCGTGCCAGCCTCGCGCTCGCGGCAGGACTCGTGGCGGTCGCAATCGGCACCTGGCTGGCCGGCCCGCTGGTCGCCGGACCCGGCGAAGCTGTCGCGACGGTGGCACTTGCCTCCGGGGAATTGCGCGCGAAATCGGGCTGGCTGGGCAACTGGAGGGTGGTCGGCCACGGCGACACAGTCTCAGTCGGGGACACCCTGATGACTGGTTCTGACAGTTTCGTCGCGGTGACGCTGCCAGGTGGTTTGTCTGCGCGCCTCGACAGTGACACACGCATCAGGATTGCGAGTGCCGACAGCATGACGATCGAGAGCGGCGCCTTGTACGTCGATGCCGGCCCGACGGCGGCGGACTCGACTGCCCTGAAAGTAATGACGCCCGCCGGGACCGTGCGCCATGTGGGCACTCAATACGAAATCCGGTTGCTCGGAGCACGGGTCCGCGTGCGCGTTCGTGAAGGTCACATCGAATTGAGTAACGACGCCGGTCTGGCCGCGCGGGGATTGGCCGGTGAGCAACTTACCATCGAACCAGGTGGGGTTGTTGAGCGCTACGCGATACCGCGCTTCGGCGATTCCTGGGACTGGGTCGCGGCAGCGACACCGGGCATCGATATTGACGGGCGCTCGCTCGCGGATTTCCTGGCGTGGGCTGGCCGCGAACTGGGCCATGAAATCGAGTACGCAGACGCCGGCATCGAGGCGGACGCCAGCCAGATCGTCGTGCATGGCTCAATTGCCGGCCTGCCGCCGATCCAGGCATTGCGGGCAGTACTCGCCACGACGCATTTGCAGGCTACCGTCGGCGACGGCCGCATTGTCATTGGCACTCAGGAAGCGGGCCTCCAGCCGAGCGTCACGAGCAGCAACGCGAACCCGGCGACATAAGCGACCGGGATCAGCCAGCCTTCACGCAACCATCTGCCGGTCGAGCGGGCTTCGGGATAGATCGCGCTGATCGCGACACCCGCTGAGGATCCGAACCACAGCATCGAGCCGCCAAAGCCCACGGCATAGGCAAGTACTCCCCAGTCGTAGCCGCCCTGCTTCAGGGCCATGGCCGTCAGCGGAATATTGTCGAATCCGGCCGAGACGAATCCAAGCGCGAGCGCCGTTTGCCACGATGCGCGCGGCAGCGATGCGACCGGCATCAAGGATGCCGACGCCACCAGGCACAGGAGAAACATCGACCCCTTGAACGCGCCGGGCAACACGCGCCAGTCTGGTGCGCGAATTCCAATCGTCAGCAGCAGCGCGATTGCGACGGTGACACCGATGAAGGGAAAGTCTTCTGCGAGATCCGGCAGCCTCAGATTGACGAACACATTCACCGTAACCGCACAGGTGAGCACCCAGACCACGACCAGGACGCGGACCCAGTCGATGCGGACCGACGACTCGGGGTCCTTGATAATGGGGGAAAATCTTTGCTGGCGCCGCGACTCCGCGATCCCGAACACGAACAGGGCTGCCACGGCCGCAACATAGGCATGTGCGACTTCACCGGGCGCGACGCCGCTGATCCACATCATCGTCGTGGTCGTGTCCCCGATGACGCTGCCCGAACCACCGGCATTTGACGCGGCGACAATGGCCGCTATGTAGCCGATGCTCACGCGCGCACGGAACAGCGTGTGCGCCATCGCACCGCCGATCAAGGCTGCCGCGATGTTGTCCAGGAACACGGACATGACGAACACGAGCCCGAGCAGCGCGAAGGCGCCGGTCCAGTCGTCGGGCAGGTAGCGCGGCAGCTCGGCCGGAATGCCGCTGTCTTCGAAGTGCCGCGACACCAACGCGAATCCCACCAGCAGCAGCAGCAGGTTGGTCAGGATTACCCACTCACGCGAGGCATGCAGGACAAGGCCCGCCCAGCCGGCGCCGGCGGGAAACTGTGTGAAGGACCATTGATAAGCGATCACCACCGCAAGCCCGCAAGCCGCAATCGGAAGCGAGTACCGATGGAAGACAGCAACACCGAGCAATGTCAGACCGAAAAACAGGAACTCGATAGGTGGCATTATTTATTTTCTATTTCAATCAGTTAGGAGATATATCTCAGTTTGTATCGAGCGCGCGGTTGCCTGCATCTACGGCGCCTATCCAGTCCGGCGGACCCCACAGCGGCCACTTCCAATCTGCGGGAGACGAGCGGCAGCCACCGTCATCCCAGCCGGTCCAGCCGCGGCCGCGAACGACGCGTCCCGGCCGCGCCGCAGTCGGTTCACCGTCGCGGAGAGCTTCGATGCCATTGACGATCACATGCGACACACCGGTCGCGTATTGATGCGGCTTCGCATAGGTCGCGTGATCCTGGATGCTCGCTGGATCGAGCACGACAATATCGGCGTAGTAGCCCGTCCTGAGTTGGCCGCGATCGCGCAGGCCGAGCACCGCGGCCGCCTGCGCCGTCATGCGGCGCACCGCATCCTCGATCGTCAGCAGTTTCTCATCACGCACATAACGCGCGAACACGCGCGCGAAATTTCCGTAGCCGCGCGGATGCAGATTGCTCTTCAGGAACACGCCTTCGGCAGAAACGGCCGTTCCGTCGGAACCAAATGTCATGTACGGCAGCACGATCTGCCGGCGCACATTGTCTTCCGACATCATGAAGTAGATGGCACCGACGCGACTTTCGTCTTCGATCACCAGGTCGATCGCCGCGTCTTCCGCGCTCACGCCGCGCGCCGCCGCGATCTCGGCGAGTGTCCGGCCGATCAACGGCTTCAAGGCCGGATTCCTGAGCACGACGATGAGCACCTGCTCGGGTCCGCCCGATGCCTGCATCACATTTTCCCAGCCCGCATCTCTCGCGCGCATCTCCGCCGCGACTCGTTTCCTGGTCGCGGGATCGCGCAGGCGCGCGAACCAGGCTGCGTTCCCACCTGCCTGTACCCACGGCGGCATCGCGGCGTCGAGCCCCGTGCTGGCCGCCGGGTAGGCGTACATCTCAGCAGAGATCCGCAGGCCCGCATTTCGCGCGGCCTCGATGCGCGCGATTGCCTCAACGAGCTTCGGCCAGTTGTCGCGGCCGGCAGCCTTCAAGTGATAGATGTCCGCAGGCGTGCCGGAGCGCCGTGCGATCTCGATTGTCTCGTCGATGGCCTCGAGCAGTCGGCGGCCTTCGCTCCGCATGTGGGTCACGTAGATTCCGCCGCAGCGGCCCGCCGTCTCTGCAAGCGCCACAAGTTCATCGGTCTCCGCAAAGAATCCTGGAGCATAGATCAGCGATGAACCGACGCCCAGCGCACCATCCTCCATCGCGTGCCGGACGATGTCGCGCATGGCCTCGAGTTGCGCAGGCGTCGGATCCGTATCTTCCGAGCCGAGCAGATTCATCCGCACCGTAGCTGCGCCCACGTGTGATGCGACATTGAGCGACACGCCCTTCTTTTCGAGCAACTCGAGGTATTCGCCCAGCGTGGTCCACTCGACCGGATACTTGAGGTCCCCCTGCTGCGCAATCAGGTCTTCCTTCATGGCCGATGTCAGCGGACCCATTGATTCGCCCTCGCCCATTACCTCGAGGGTTACGCCCTGGCGCAGCTCGCCCTGCCCGCGGCCATCCACCAGCAGCGATTCATTCGACCAGCTCAGCATGTTGATGAAGCCGGGCGTCACGGCCCGGCCGCCGGCGTCGATTTCGCGACTGGCGTTCCCCGGCGCACGCGGCCCGACATAGGCGATGCGGTCACCGCGCACGGCCACATCACCGACGTAGCCCGGCTGCCCGGACCCGTCGTAGATCGTGCCGCCACGCACGACGAGGTCGTAGTCAGGCTCGCCCGCGCAGGACCACAGCAGCGGCAGGGCCACCAGACAGAACAGGCGTATGGGGTGTCTCATTGCGGACGGAAGCCTACGAGACTCTGCTGACTTCATTGCACGGTGATCGAAATCGGCTCCGAGAATACCGGTGGTTGGTGGGGCCGGTGCAGGTAATCGGCGAGCAGCAGTTGCAGGCGGTGCTGTCCCGGCTCGAGATTCACGACGGCTTCGGTCTGGCCCTTGCCGAAATGCAGGTGATGCTCATCTGCAGGAACCGGCTGGCCGAATGGCGGCAATTCGGTGTCGATCAGCAGGTGGTGATGGCCTGTGCCAGTCATTTCCATGCCGGCCGGCGCGATGCCCATGCCGCTAAGCCCGAATCGCACGGTGACAGGGCTTGTCACCGTGGCGCCGTCCATCGGCGAGATGATGTACACCCTTGCGTCCGGCGGTGACGTGCCTCGCGGCAGGTCCGCCGCTAGTGCCGTACCGGTCACGATCAACAGTGCCAGCAGATGTCTACCATTCATCGGGTTCACTCCAGCTTTGCCGCTGATTATGCCTCGTCGGGCTGGCTCGCGCCCTGAGCCACCTGCACCCGCATGCTGATCGCACCGACGCATGGGCATCCTGGAGACTCGAATGAAATATTCCCTCGCCGCGCGAATTTCAGGGCTGTTGCAGCGGATGCTGAGCCAGTCCGGGTGGTTGCGATCGGAACTGCGCAGCCTCGACCAGGCTGGACAGGGCCACCACAGCATGCGAGAACTCTGCGAGCTGCTGGATTCGCTGGACTCCAGCATCGTGTGGGACCTGCGGGACGAGCTGAAAGATCTGTCCAGCCGCTCCGCGCTTCAGGCAGCCCGGATCCTGGACTGGCTTAGTGCGGATGTGAATCCGCTGGTCGACCTGGTCTGCCGGCTCGATCGGGAATGCCCGAATCACCCGCTGGTGAGTGCAGCGATCGTATCCTGCCGCGATATCGTCGCCCTGTTCCGGGAGGTCGAGTGCGCGCTGATGCCCGCGCGGCATCCATTGCACTCAAGCCCCTCCACAGCCCGCCGGCCCACTTTCCAGGCTGCAGAACCGCCGCGTCTTTGCTAGGGTTCCGGGGTGCCAAGTACCCGGATCGAAACGACGGAGTTCGCCGGGCGCGTGTTGATGGTCGGCTGCGGCAGCATCGGGCAGACGGCACTGCCCCTTCTGCGCCGCCACCTCGCCCTGCCCGAGGACGGCCTCACAGTGCTCGAAGCCAGCGAGCGCGGCCGGAGCATGGCGGCCGCGAATCAAGCGCGGTTCGTGCACTGCCATCTCAAGCCGGCAACTTATCAGCGCGAGCTCAAGCGCCGGCTGCGGTCCGGAGACCTGCTGCTGAATCTCTCGGTGGAGGTCTCCAGCCTCGATCTCGTCAAGTGGTGCGCGGAAAACGGCGTGCTGTATGTGGACACGTCGATCGAGCCCTGGCCCGGCGTATTTGACAACCCGATGCTGACGATGCGGGAGCGCACGAATTTCGTCACGCGCGAGGACATGCTGAAGCTGCGCAAGCGCATCGGCGCCGACGCCCCGACCGCGGTCGTGGATCATGGCGCCAATCCCGGCCTGGTCTCGCATTTTGTGAAGCAGGCCCTGCTGGACCTCGTGACGGGGCTCAAGCGGACAGCGGCCGAGCCCGTAGATTCGGCAAACTGGGCCACGCTCGCGCGCGACCTGGGTGTTTCGCTGATCCAGATCTCCGAACGCGACACGCAAGCGACGGACCGGCCGAAGAGACCAAACGAATTCGTCAATACCTGGTCAATCGACGGATTTGTAGATGAATTGATGCAGCCGAGCGAGCTCTCGCTCGGCACTGCCGAATCTGACAAACCGGCCGGCTCGCAATGGCATCGCCGCAATTCCGGTTCGGTCTTCCTGCACCGCCCCGGTGGCGCGACATTCGCGCGCAGCTGGCTGCCTTCGTCGGGGGGCTTTCAGGGCCTGTTGATGACTCATGACGAGGTATTTTCGATCGCCGACTATCTTTCCCTGCGCCAGGGATCCCGGTTTGAATATCGGCCGACCGTCATGTTCGTCTACCATCCCTGCGACGACGCGATGCTGTCGGCGCTTGAACTGGAAGGCCGCGGCTGGCAGCCGCAGCCTGCGCGACGCATCATCAGCGCCGAGATCGTCACCGGCATGGACGAACTAGGGGTGATGCTTGCCGGCCATGACCGCAATGCATATTGGTACGGGTCGCAACTGTCGATCGCCGAGGCGCGGCGGCATGTGCCTTACACCAATGCGACATGCCTGCAGGTGGCCGCGGGTGCACTGGCCGCGACGATCTGGGCGATCCGGCATCCGCGCGAAGGATTGCGCGAGGCGGACGAACTTGATTTCCGCGAATGCCTCGATGTCGCGCGACCCTATCTCGGCTCAATGGTCGGCGCGTACACCGACTGGACGCCATTGCAGGGCCGCGGCGAACTCTTCAAGGAACAGCTCGATCCGGACCGGCCCTGGATGCTGCGAAGCGTACGGGCGCGGCAATGGCCGGCGTGATGCAGACAATGAAGCACTACACCGTCCTGATGTCCCTGCTGCTCGCTGCCGGCGCGAGCAGCGCCGCACTTGCCGCGGATCGCCACCCGATCACCCACGAGGACATCTGGCTCATGAAACGCGTCGGCGCGCCGGTGCTGAGCCCTGACGGGCGCTGGGTCGTGGTGCCCGTGGCGGAGCCATCCTATGTGGAGGACCAGGAATCGAGCGACCTCTGGCTCGTGCCCGCCGATGGCGGTGCGTCGCCTCGCCGACTGACCTCCAGCATGGGTTCCGAGGTCGACGCGGCCTGGAGCCCGGATTCGAAACGGATCGCATTCGCAACCAGGCGGGAGGCTGACGAGGAATCCCAGATCTACGTGCTTGACGTGGCGGGTGGCGGCGAAGCGCAGCGGGTCACCGGTATTTCCACCGGCGCAGCCAGGCCCCGGTGGCGGCCGGACGGCCAGGCGCTTCTTTTCACGAGCATGATATTTCCGGGTGCGCAGACCGACGCAGAGAACCGCGCACGCCTTGAGGAACGCAAGGCGCGCAAGTACAACGCGCGTGCATTCGATGGCTTTCCGATCCGGCATTGGGATCGCTGGCTCGATGAAAGGCGTCCGACCCTGATGTTGCAGTCGCTCGACGCTGGCGAGGTCCGCGACCTGCTGGCAGGCACTGAGCTCGCGCGTGGCCGGGGTTTTGGCGGCGACCTCGACAATGATGGCGAGCAACTGGATGCAGCCTGGTCACCCGATGGCAGCGCCATAGTCTTCGCCGCAACGACCGCGCGCGACCAGGCTGCGCATGCGGATGTTGACCAGTCGCTGTTTGTCTTGCCGGCCGGTGGCGGGGAACCACGGCGATTGACTGCTGGCGAGGCCAGTTATTCGGCCCCGCAGTTTGCGCCCGATGGATCGGCCCTGTACGCGCTGGCTACCCCCAATACGAAGTTTGTCTACAACGATTCACGGCTTGTTCGCTTCGACTGGGGCGGCACGGCTGCGCGGCCTGTCGCCTTCGGATTCAATCGTTCGGTTGGCAGCTTCATGGTGGCGCCCGGCGGCGAACGCATCTTCCTGCTCGCCGAAGACGAGGGTCATGACCGTCTCTATTCGGTGCCGGCGAGCGGCGGCGAAGTGCGGGAACTGGGACAGCTGGAGGCAGGAACGATCAGTGGATTGCAGGTGGGTGGCGATGAGGCCGATCCGGTCGTCGCCGCAAACTGGGAATCCGCCGTCAGCCCGCCCGAGACGATGCGGATCGATGCCGCAACCGGCGCGCGCCGCGCGCTGACGTCGTTCAATGTCGAACGCGCGGCGGCCATGGACTGGCAGCCGGTGCAGGAATTCTGGTTCAAGTCCCGGCACGGCCGGCGCATCCACAACCTGATCGCATTGCCTCCTGATTTCGATCCTGCGCGCAAGTACCCGCTGTTCGTGCTGATCCATGGCGGGCCGCACGGGATGTTCAAGGACCAGTTCTTCGTCCGCTGGAACTACCACCTGCTCGCGCAGCCAGGCTACGTGATATTGATGACCAATTACTCCGGATCGACCGGATTCGGCGAAGCGTTCGCTCAGGCCATCCAGGGAGATCCGCTCGCGGGACCGGCAGACGAGATCAACCAGGCGGCGGACGCAGCCATACGCCGCTATCCCTTTATCGATGCCCGGCGCCAGGCTGCGGGCGGCGCAAGTTACGGGGGCCACCTGACCAACTGGCTGGCGGTAACGACGACGCGCTACCGCGCGCTCATCAGTCATGCCGGTCTCTACGACCTGAAGACCCAGTGGACGACGAGCGATATCGCATACTCGCGCGAGCGCAATCTCGACGGTCCGCCATGGGACGGGAGCCCCGCCTGGCACGACCAGAGCCCGTTCTGGAGGTCTGCGAAACTGAAGACGCCGATTCTGCTCACATTCGGGGAGAAGGATTTCCGGGTTCCATACAACAACGGGCTGGAATTCTGGACCGTGCTGCAGCGCCAGAAGGTCCCGAGCCGGCTCGTGCTGTTCCCGGACGAAAATCACTGGATCCTGAAAGGCGAGAACCACCGCTATTTCTTCCAGGAAGTGCATGCCTGGCTTGCCCGGTATCTCGCCGCGCCATGATCGACCCTGCTGCGCTGCTGCAATTCCCTGGCTGGCTGCAGAACGCCATTGCGAGCGGACAATCGGCGTCGCAACTCGCCCAAATGCTCGGTACGACGCCCGCGACCATCACCAAACTGGTCGGCTCAGTGCCAACGCGCCCGGCCGATATCCGCCGCATTGCGCGCAAGCTCGGCGTCGATTACGAATCGCTGCGCAGCTTTGCCGACGATGCACTGCAACCGTTGACCGGCTTCGACGCCGAAACACAGCTGATGCTGCGCCTGTGGCAGAAGCTGGACCCGAAGCGCCGCACTGTTGCGCTTGTCGTGCTGAAGGACATGGCGGGGGCCGGCGGCAGGCGCCGGCGCAACTCAAAGAAAAGCGATTGAATCAGCGCGCCTGGGCACTCACGGCAGCTGAATGCCGCCCTTGCCGCCGATGCCCTTGATTGCCGCCGCACCGGCGTCCGGGATCACGATCGAGGATGCGGACTGCCGGCGCATTTCCTGCAATTCGCGGGCGGCCTCTTCGATGGCCTGCTGCGCGGCCGGGCCGAACGCGGATACCGCCTCGGTCAGGTTCGCAGCATTCAGCTCGAAAGAAAGCGGTAGCGATCCCATCGGTGTCATCACCGTCGCCTGGCCAACGAACAGTAGCGGTCGCGACGGGTCGTCGCTGCCATCGGGCCGGACCGGTGTCATGCGCCGGATCGTGCCCACGCGCTGGTCCGTGAAGACGTCCTCGCGGTACAAGGCCGCCGAATCCATCCCGGGGTCGCCCGGTCGTTCATTGCTCATGCGCGAATGTTAGCTGAATCAGCGGGCGACGGCGAAGTCACGATTTGCCAGGCTCCACGCCGGCGCCGATTCGATCGCATGCAGCACGTCTTCGGGCTCGGTCACTACCGACCAGATGTCGCCGTGGCGGCTGTCCATGAAGCGGCCTTCGATTGCGGAAGCAAGCTGCGCCAGCAGCGGATCGTAGTAACCGCGCGTATTGACGAGTACGATCGGTCCGAGAAAGAGCCCCAGGCGCTTGAGGGTGATGGCCTCCAGCAATTCCTCGAATGTCCCGGTGCCTCCCGCGAGAGCGATCACCGCCGAGGCGCGTGTCAGCATCTCGTGCTTGCGTGTCCGCATGTCCTCGACGACATGGAGCTCGGTCAATTCATTGTGGCCCCATTCCAGGTCCTGCATGAATCTCGGAATGATGCCGACCACGCGTCCGCCCGCCG
>JAOUGR010000309.1 GCA_029857655.1 Gammaproteobacteria bacterium
GTCCCGAACGTAGCGCTCTACCAGGCTGAGCTACACCCCGAATTTGCTGGAAATCGGACCGGTCAGGCCTTGCGGGTGACCGCGAATCGCGCGAGCGCCCCGAGCGCGTCGCGATAAGCCGAGGCGGGTACTTCGCTCAATGCTTCGGTAGCCCGGCACGCCTCGCTTTCGGCAAGGCGGGCAGTGTAATCAAGCCCCCCTGTGCTTTCAATGACGGCGCGAATCGGGGCCTGGTCCGCGGTGCCCCCCTGTTCGATGGCATTGCGGATCATCCTGCTGGCGGCGGAATCTCCATGGCGCAATGCATGGATCAGCGGCAGTGTCGGCTTGCCTTCTGCGAGGTCATTGCCGACATTCTTGCCGAGTTCCGATTCGTCGCCGCGATAATCGAGCGCGTCGTCGATCAGCTGGAATGCTATCCCCAAGTGCTTGCCGTAACGTGCGAGCGCGGCCTCGACCTCCGGAGGTGCGCGCGCGACGATTGCAGCGATCTGCGCGCCCGCCTCAAAGAGCCGCGCGGTCTTCCGATAGATCACGTCGAGGTAACGGAGCTCCGTCGTATCCGGATCCCCCGAGTTCATCAGCTGCAGCACCTCGCCGGCGGCGATGGTGTTGGTCGCATCGGCCATCACGCGGATCACGGCGGGCGATTCGAGCGCGGCCATCATCTGGAAAGCGCGCGAGTACAGGAAATCGCCGACCAGCACCGAGGCCGGGCTGCCGAACATTTCATTCGCGGTGTCACGGCCGCGACGCTTGGCCGAATCGTCCACGACGTCGTCGTGCAACAGGGTTGCGGTGTGGATGAACTCGATCAGTGCGGCGGTCGGGATGTGCGCGGAATTGGTGGCGCCTGCCGCGCGCGCGGCCAGCACGACCAGGAGCGGCCGCAGGCGCTTGCCGCCCGCACCCACGATGTAATCCCCCACCTGGTTCACAAGCGCGACATCGCTCGCCAGCTGACGGCGGATCTCCCGGTCGACAGCTTCGAGGTCCGTGGCGACGAGCGCTCGTATGTCCTTGAGTTGCATGGCTTCCTGCTGCCCTCGCGGGGCTCGCGCATCCTAGCGGCAAATGTAACAGCAGGAAATGCGGGATTCTGCGGTCCGGTTTGACCGGGCCCCCCATGCTCACTACAATTGCCGGCTCATTTTCGGAGTCCAGTCAATCATGTACGCCGTCATTGCCACCGGGGGCAAGCAGTACCGGGTGAGCGAAGGTACCGTCGTGCGCGTCGAGAAGCTCGACGCGGATGCGGGCGCCTCGGTTGAGTTCAACCAGGTCCTGCTGGTGGGCGAGGGCGCGGACGTCGCCGTCGGCACGCCTTATGTCACGGGCGCCAGGGTGATGGCGACCATCCAGGCGCACGGCAAGGCCGACAAGGTTGGCATCACCAAATTCCGTCGCCGCAAGCACTATCTGCGCCAGAAGGGCCACCGCCAGCCGTACACCGAGATCAAGGTGACCGGCATAACGGCGGCCTGAGCGCAGCAGGAGACCGAGATGGCACACAAGAAAGCAGGCGGCAGTACCAGGAATGGCCGCGAGTCCCAGTCAAAGCGCCTGGGAGTCAAGAAATTCGGCGGCGAGCGGGTGCTGGCCGGCAATATCCTCGTGCGCCAGCGCGGCACGCCCTATCGCGCGGGCGAGAATGTCGGGGTCGGCACGGATCACACGCTGTTCGCGAAGAAGACCGGTCACGTCCAGTTCCGCAAGAAAGGCGCCGAAAAGCGCACCTTTGTCAGCGTGCTGCCGGAGTAAGCCGGGATCGCAAGGATTGAAGCAAGACCCCGGCCCGGCCGGGGTTTTTTGTTGGGGCGACAGCCGACATGAAGTTCGTAGACGAAGCAATCGTGAAAGTGATGGCGGGCCACGGCGGTCGCGGCGCGGTCAGCTTTCGTCGCGAGAAATTCGTGCCATTTGGCGGGCCCGATGGCGGTGACGGCGGGCTCGGCGGCAGCGTGTACCTGCGTGCCCAGGAGGGCATCAATACACTGGTCGATTACCGCATCAAACGCAGCTTTCGTGCGCAGAATGGCGAGCCGGGGGGCGGGCAGGACTGCTCGGGCAAGGGCGGTGAAGACCTGTATGTCCCGATGCCCGTCGGTACGGTCGTCTTTGACGACGACACCTCTGAGACCCTGGGCGATCTTTCGGTCGCCGGCCAGACCCTGCTGGTTGCCAGGGGCGGCAAGGGTGGCTGGGGCAACCAGCGTTACAAGAGCTCCATCAACCGGACGCCACGCCAGAACACGCCGGGGCTGGCAGGCGAAACCCGCAAGCTGCGCGTCGAGTTGCGCCTGCTGGCCGATGTCGGCTTGCTGGGCCTGCCGAACGCCGGCAAGTCCACGCTGATCCGTGCGGTTTCGGCAGCAAGGCCCAAAGTGGCGGACTATCCTTTCACGACCCTGCACCCGCAGCTTGGCGTGGTCGCGGTCGGGCCGCTGCGCAGCTTTGTGATGGCCGATATTCCGGGACTGATCGAGGGTGCCGCGGAAGGCGCGGGCCTCGGGATCCGTTTCCTGAAGCACCTGCAGCGCACGCGCATCCTGCTGCACCTGGTGGACATCGCGCCGCCGGATCCCGATGCGGATCCCGTCGAGGGTGCAAGGGCAATTGTCGGCGAACTCAAGAAATTCAGTCCGGAACTCGCCAAGAAAGATCGCTGGCTCGTACTCAACAAGATCGACCTGATGCCTGAAGAAGACTGCGAAAAACGCTGCAGCGAAATCCTGCGACGTCTGCGGTTCAAGGGACCGGTGTACCGGATCTCGGGGGTCACGGGCGCGGGAACCAGGCAGCTGTGCCAGGCCGTGATGAATCACCTGGAGCAGCACCCTGTCGCAGTAGCCAGCTGACGGGCGTGCATGTCGCGGGCACAAAAAAACCGGTCCAGGACCGGCTTTTTAATGGGATCGACGAATGCCCTTACTTGGCGGCCAGTGCCTTGGCCTGGCGCGCGAGGCGGCTCTTGTGCCGGGCGGCCTTGTTGGGGTGAATCAGGCGCTTCCGGGCCATGGCATCGATGATCGGCGTCGCAGCCTTGAGCGCCGCAGTCGCTTCGGCCTTGTTGCCGGTCTGGATCGCAGCGACAACCTTCTTGACCGCACTGCGCACTTTCGAGCGCTGCGTGACATTCAGGGCGCGGCGTTCGATCGCCTGATGGGCGCGTTTTTCCGCTGACTTGGTGTTGGCCATAAGGGCGCGCATTCTGCGGATGCAGGGGCGGCTTCAACGCGGTA
>JAOUGR010000310.1 GCA_029857655.1 Gammaproteobacteria bacterium
CCCCGAGTGGCGGCGCTGGCTGCTGTGGGCCGGGCTCGCCGCCGGCGTGCTGCTGGTCGGCGGCATGGCGTGGCGGCTTGCAAGATCGGCGCCCGGCTGATGTGACGCGCGCAGGACCCGCTGGGTAACCTGACATCGGGCTCGTCAGCCGGCATCTTGTATTCGCCGACGAGAACGCAGCACCCGCTCAGCCAGACCCTGGGGTAGTTCCGCCTCATTGCCTTGCCCGGTGCAATTCGACAGGGGCCGCCGGGCGGGCGATCCGTCAGGCACTCTTGCGGCGGGTACTATTGCGCAGATAGATGGCGGCGCCGAGCAATCCGGGCGCCGCATGCGTGATGACGTGGATCCCTGCCGACTCGAGGTAGACGGCCATGCGTCCCTTGGCGAGGAATCGCTCGCGGAATGCGCTGCTGCGCAGGAACGGGATGAAGCGCGGCACCATGCCACCGGCGATCACCACGCTGCGTGCACCGTGGATCAACGCGGCATCGCCCGCCACGCTGCCGAGCACGGCGCAGAAACGTGCGAGCGCACGCCGTGCCATCAGGTCGTGGCCACCCAGCGCGGCTTCGACGATTTCTGCGGGATCGAGAATTGCTGCCCGCTGGTCAAGCGCCAGGGACAAGTCATCGCCCGCGACCAGCGCGGCGTGGATGTGCGACAGCCCGGTGCCACAGAGAAGCCGCTCTGCCGAGACTCGGCCAAAACGGGCATTGAGCCAGCGCGCGATCAGGTATTCCTCGTCGCCGAGGGGCGCGAAGCTGACGTGTCCGCCTTCGGTTTCGATCACCCGCCAGCCGCCGGCGGCATCGCCGACCAACAGGGCCACGCCAAGGCCGGTTCCGGGGCCGAGTACGGTGACCGGCCCTTGCAGCAGCGAATCGAACTCACCATGCAGTGTCGCGATGTCGCCGGGGCCGACTGCCGGCACGGCCTGGGCGACGGCGCCGAAGTCGTTGAGGACATGGAGTTCGTCGAGCCCGAGCCTCCGCTGCAGCTCGCGCTGGCTGAACGACCAGGCGCGATTGGTGAGACGGATTTCGTCGCTACCGACGGGTGACGCGACCGCCAGCGCTGCCCGCGCGGGACGCACGCCGACGTCCTGCAGGTAATGCTCCGCCGCATGCTGCAGGCTCGCGAAAGCGGAGCATTGCAGCACCTGCTGGCGGGACAGTCTTGGCTGCGACTGCCGCAGGTCGGCGAGCGCAAAGCGTGCGTTGGTGCCGCCGATGTCCGCGACCATCGCGAGCGACCAGCGCTTGGATGCGGCGATCGTCATGCTTCCGCCGGCAGACCGCGGGGCACCCGATCGCCCGCAGGCGGATACGACAACCGCAGGGCACGATTTTCGGTGGCGTAAGCGTGCACCATGAAGCGAGCCTGACGTGGGCCGTGGAATTTCATCATTCGGCTCGAAAGACCCGCACGTAATCGACGAGCATCTCGAACATGCCTGCTTCGTTCGCTTCGACTTCTCCCCCCAGATTGCCGCCGACGGCGACATTGAGAATCAGCTGGTAAGGCTGAGAGAAAGGCCAGTTCGCCGCCGTGCTGTCTTCCGGCTTGCGGTAGACGAGGTGCGCGTCGTCGAACCCGCCATCGACGGCCACACGAAGTTCCGACGCCGTCCACCACAGGCGATATACGTGGAAATCACCACAGGCCGCGGAAACAGCCGCCTTCCCCGTGCGGGCCCCGCCGCCGTGGAAGTCGGCGGCATGCAGGGCCGATCGCAGTTCATCGGCACCGTCGTAACGGCCGGACCATTCCGCTATGTCGATTTCGCCCCGCCCGGGCCACTCGCCCCGTTGACCCAGCATCCAGATCGCCGGCCAGGATCCGCGACCGCAGGGTAACTGCGCGCGAATCTCGTAATGGCCGTAGACCGGCAACAGGCCCGGCTTCGAGACGAGGCGGCCCGAAGTCGGCCCGACACGGTCGGGGCGCTCGCTGTCGGCGAGTATCGCGCGGATGTGCAGTTGCCCGTCTTCGACGAATACGTTCCGCACATTGCCGGTGTAGTACTGCAACTCATCGTTGCCCCAGCCGGGGAGTTCCGGTGCCCCCGTGCCTGTCTCACAGTCCCACTTTCCCGGATCAGACGGCTGGCGCCCGCCCTTCGCATCGAATTCGTCGTGCCAGGCCAGCGCGTATCCTGGCAACGACGGGACAGGGGACGCCGCTGCGGCGGTCGACATCTGCATCCACAGGCCAGGCATGGCGATGATCATCAGTCTGGCGTCCAAGTCACTCTCCGGTCAGAGGGTGACTGGCCTGCGTGCATACCAGCCGTAGCCCGCGATCACCAGGTAGCAGGCTGCCGGTACGAACAACGCCAGGCTCAGACCCAGCCAGTCCGCCGTCACACCAGTGATGAGCGGCACGACGGCGCCACCCACGATTGCCAGACATAGAAGTCCGGAGCCCCTCGATGTGTTGTTGCCCAGCCCTTCGATCGCCAGGCTGAAGATGGTCGGGAACATGATCGAGTTGAACAAACCTATCGCAATCACGCTCGCGGCAGCGACGACGCCTGCCGACACCGCCGAAAGCGAGGCGAGTGCCGCCGCAGTCACCGCACAGACAGCCAGCACCTTGCCCGGGGACACCAGCCGCAGCACGCCTGCGCCGATGAACCTGCCGACCATGGCCCCGCCCCAGTAGAGACTGAGCATCTTTCCGGCATCAACCGCGGCGAGGCCAAGCGTGGTCGGTTCCATCAGGTAGTTGGTCAGAACGCTGCCGATCGAGACTTCGGCGCCGACGTAGACGAAGATCGACAGCACGCCGAACGCCAGTCGAGGGTGCGCGACGAGCAGCGAAAAATCGGTCTGCCCCGCCGGATGGGGTTCCGATTCGGGTGCTCCACGCCAATGACGGAACACCCAGAAAACCGTCGCCATCGCCAGCAGCGCGGCCGCGATCGCGACAAAGGGAACCTGCAACGTCTCGGCCTCGGTCCTGCGAAATGCCTCGAGAACGGCGGGTGTCACAGTGGCTGGATCCGGGCTTGGCGCCATTCCCTTGAGGATCAGCACGGCTCCGATCCACGGACCGATGGCGGTACCCAGCGAGTTGAACGCCTGCGCGAGCGTCAGCCGGCTGTGGGAACGGGACCGGTCGCCGATGACGGCAATCAGAGGATTCGCTGCGACTTGAAGAATGGTGATGCCGCTGGCGAGGACAAACAGCGCCGCCAGGAACCCCGGATAGATGCCCATCGAGG
>JAOUGR010000034.1 GCA_029857655.1 Gammaproteobacteria bacterium
CGGGCCGGCATGCAGTTGGTCCAGGACTTCTCGATCATGGATCTGCCGCCACCGCCTCCACCACCGGAAGACATGGACGAGCCACCGCCGCCGCCCCCGGTTGACGTGCCGCCGCCGACAGTGCCGCCGCCGCTGATCGACCTGCCGGTATTCGAGGGCCCGACCACGGCGATTACGGCGCGCGTGAGCGAGGCGCCACCTCCGCGCGCGCAGACGGCGCCACCGCGCCAGGTGCAGATCACACCGCCGCGAATCAAGGCGCGCGGGGACCGGATCGCCGCGGCGATCAATTCCTGCTACCCGTCGGCGTCGCGTCGGCTGAGCGAAGAAGGCCGCGTGGTGGTGACCATCACGATCGATGCAGGCGGCAAGGCAGGTGCCATGAGCATTGCGCAGAGCAGCGGTTTCGAGCGCCTCGACGGGGCGGCCGAATGCGTGATTCGCAGGTTGCCGTTCGACCCTGGCAAGCGCGATGGCCAGCCGGTCGAGGCTCAGGCCACCCTGCCAATCGTATTCAAGCTGGAGTGACGCAGCAGTAATCGTCAAGGACCGGGAGGCAGCGACACCGAGCACGTCGGGCGCGAGAATCCGGAAAACAAGTATCTGTTAGAGGAACTGCAGAATGGCAGCTGAAACCGGAATGACCGATAACCCCTACGGCATCCAGGCGCTCTGGACCCAGAGCGACTATGTCGGCAAGGGCGTGTTCGTCATCCTCATCACGATGTCGCTTTGGTCGTGGCTGGTGATGATCAACAAGTGGTTTGACCAGCGCACGCTGAAAAAGGCGGCCGTCGAGGCGGAAAAGAACTTTTTCTCGGCGGGGTCGATGCAGGAGGGCATCTCCAAGCTGAAGGGCAAGATAAATCCTTTTCGCGACATCGCGCAGGATGGCCTCTCGGCGGTCGAGCATCACCGCAGGACCTCTGCGCGTGACGTCACCAGCGCGATCGGCGTCGCCGAATGGGTGCAATCGCACATCGATCGGCGCACTACGATGCTCCAGTCCAGCCTGCAGAATGGCATGGTCGTGCTCGCGTCAGTCGGCGCAACTTCGCCATTTGTGGGCCTGTTCGGCACGGTGTGGGGCATCTACCACGCGCTGATCAGCATCTCGATCGCCGGGCAGGCGTCACTCGACAAGGTCGCGGGCCCGATCGGTGAAGCGCTGATCATGACGGCAATGGGACTCGCGGTCGCGGTGCCGGCGGTGCTTGGATTCAACGGCTTGCTGCGCGGCAACAAGGCCCTGATGGAGCGCGCGAACTTCTTCGCGCACGACGTCCAGGCCGCGTTGATTGCGGGCTCACGGGTATCCGGGAAGTAGCCGATGGCCATTTCGGTTGGCAAGGATGAAGGCGATCCGATGGTCGAGCCGAATGTCATTCCGCTCGTCGACGTGATGCTCGTGCTGCTGATCATCATGATCATCACGGTTCCCGTGATGATGCATGCCGTGAAGATCGACCTGCCCAAGGAAGTGAACAGGCCGACGGAAACCAAGCCCGAGAACATCAATCTCTCGATTGATTTCGACGGCACGATCTACTGGAACGACGGCGGGGTCGACAAGAGCTCGCTGTTGAATTATGTCCTCCAGGAGGCGGTCAAGGATCCACAGCCGGAAGTCCATATCCGCGCCGATAAGCGGGCACGCTATGAATATGTGGCCGATACGCTGTTTATCCTGCAGCGGGGCGGCATGCGCAAGGTGGGCTTCATCGCAGAACGGCCCAAGGGCGAGTGACCGCGCCTTTGGCGCGGCCCGGTTGACATGACAGGGCCCGCCACGGCGGGCCCTGTTTTTTTCTTGCCTGGAGGCATTGCTGAACAGGGGCTGAATCGCCGGATATATTTCGCGCGCTGGAACCTGGCGCAACAGTGGAAGTCCACTTCATTGGGCACCGGCAAGACAGCCGGGCGGGTTTTGGGGTATAAACGCGCCCTCGCAGGGCAGCCTGCCAGATCGCGATTCGAGGTGGGGGACAATGAAGGTCAAGGCTAACAGCGTTCAATGGCTCGTCGCTGCGGTTTCGGCGGCCGTTCTTGCGGCTGCGATTCCGGCAGCCGCACATGCCCAGTACCAGAAGCCGCAGGCCGACGCCGAGAAAGCCCCGCAGCAGGAGAGCAAGAAGAAAAAGAAGAAGAAGGGAGAAGAGGCTGCGCCCGCGTCGACGGCAGAATACAGCCCGGAGTTTCGCAAGCAGGCAACCGCGGTCCAGAAGGCCGTCAATGACAAGCAGTGGGCCGATGTCCTTGCCGCCCTGCCGGCGCTGGACGCGTTGCCGGACCCGACCCCGGACGACCTGAAAGCGATTGCCACCTGGCGCTTGCAGGCCACGCAAGCCACGGACGACAGGGATGGATTCATGGCGGCCATCGAGGTCTACCTCGAGAAGCATTACGCGACGTCCGAACAGATCGGTCCGATGCACCAGCAGCTGGCCGCGTATTACAACGGCAAGAAGGACCGCGAGAGAACGGTGACGCACTACCAGCAGTTCGTCGATGCAACCCCGAATGCCGAGCCAGATGAGCTACAAACGCTGGGCAAGCTGTATCTCCAGAATTCGAAATACGCCGAATCGGCGCTGTGGCTTGGCAAGGCCATTGACGTGGCCAAGAGTCGTGGCGCGGTGCCGGACGAAGCCTGGTATCAACTGCGCGACCGCTGCTTCGTCGAACTGAAAGACCAGACGGCACGCCTCGACAATCTCGAAGCCCTGGTCGGGTACTATCCGAACAAGGAGTACTACAGCCGCATCGTCGCCGTATATCAGGTTGAAACCAGAGATGAACGCACGGTTATGTTGAATGCTTATCGCGTGGCGGTGGCAGATCCGCAAGGCGGATTCGCGACCGTGGGCGGTTACCTCGGCTATGCCGATACCGCGCTCGTGGCCGGCAGCCCGGGTGAGGCGGCCAGGGGACTTGAGCGCGGCATGAAGGAAGGAGTAGTTCCGAGCGTTGGCACGAATCAGGCTAGCCTTCAGGAAGCCAGGTCGGCGGTAGCGGCCGACCGCAAGAGCCTGCCGGCCGAAGCGGCAGCTGCCGCAAAGAACCCGAAAGGCGAGGTTGCTGTCAAGGTCGGCCTCGGTTACTACAGCATTGGCGACTATCAGAAAACTGTCGAAATGGTCCGCCTCGGTATCGGCAAGGGCGGCGTCGCGCGCCTCGACGACGCAAACCTGTTACTGGGTGCAGCGCTGATGGAGTTGGGCCGGCGCGATGAGGCCAAGGCAGCATTCGAGGCGGCAAGGACCGCAGCCGGCGCGAATTCACACATGGCGCGGATCGCAGGCCTGTGGTTGTCCCGGCTGGGACGTCCGGACCCGACCTCGCCCGCTGGCTGACGCAGGAGACGAGCGATGATCAAGATGCTGAATCTTCGTGCCAGCTTGCTGGCGACCATACTTGCGATTCCGCTCGCCGGCATCGCAACGCTTGTGCTGCCTGCCGAAGCTGTCGCACAAGCGCAGTCGTCCGGCGGTTGGCGCAAGGAAGTCGCCGACAAGGTCAAATCGGCGCAGGAAGCCAGTGCCAAGGGCAATTTCAGTGAGGCGATACGCCTGTTGAAAGAGGCAAAGGCCAAAGCTCCGTTGTCACCGCAGGAAGAGCAGGGCGTCAACGAGTATCTTATTTATGCTGCGAGCAGCGCCAAGGACCACAAGCTGGTCTTGCAGACGGTCGACGAGCGTATTGCCACCGGTCGCCTCACAGGCGCCGACCTGATCCGCAAGCTTCGTCTGAAGGCGACCACGCTCTACACGATTGGCGACTATCGAAGCGCCGCAGCCGCATTCAACCAGCTGATCGCGACGCAGGGCTCCGCCACCGCCGACGATCTGATCCTGTTGGGCAATTCGCAGCTCGTATTGCGGGACTACAGAGCGGCGATCCCGACACTTGAGAAAGCGGTCGTCGCGGCGCAGAAAGCCGGCAAGCCGGCCACCACCATTGGCAAGCTGCTGGAAGGCCTGGCTGCTTCGTACAGCGAGACCAAGAACGAAGACAAGCAGGTCGAGACATTGCACCGACTCATTGCGGTTACGCCGAAGGCCAGCGCTTTCAAGTACCTGGCCAGCGCGTACGAGGTTCGGTCGAAAAAAGACCCGGTCGTCATGATCAACATCTACCGGCTCGGTGCGTCACGCGGGCTGCTGACATCAGATCATTACGCCAAGTACGCCGAGGTGGCGCTTGACATGGCAAGCCCCGGCGAGGCGGCAGCGATGCTCGAAAAGGGCATGTCGGTCGGTGCAATCAAGAAGGACGATCGCAACAACCGCCTGCTGGCGGATGCCAAGTCGCAGGTTGCACGGCTGAAAGCGGGGCTGGCGCAGCTGGAGCGCGAGACGATGGCGACCAAGAACGGCGACGCCGAAGCCAAGCTCGCGACCGCCTATTTCACGCTGAAAAATTATGCGAAGGCAACCGAAGCCGGTAAGCGCGGCATCGATGAAGGCAAGTTGCGCCGGCCCGATGACCTCAACATGCTGCTCGGAATCGCGCTTGTCGAAAGCAAGAAATCAGCCGAGGCGAAGAATGCGTTCAAGGCGGCGGCTGCCGCCAATGAAAACATTCGCGGTGTCGCGGATCTCTGGGTTTCGATGTCCACCTGATTCCGGATCCGGCTGCATACATTTCTGGCCGCGGCGAGAAATCGCCGCGGCCATTTTGTGTATACAATCCGTTTCATGAAACTGGCCCGGCAATATGCCGCATGTGGCGGATGCCGGACTGGTGCCGGCGCGCCCGTGGTGCATCCGGCACCGCGATCATTCCAAAGGTGACGCTGAAATGACTATCAAGGCAGGCGACCGCATACCGGCGGGCAGTTTGAAACTGATGGGCAAGGAAGGGCCGATGAATATCGGGGCGGAAGAATTGCTCGGCAAGGGCCGCGTGGTTCTCTTTTCGGTGCCGGGCGCGTTCACGCCGACCTGCAGCGTCAAGCACCTGCCGGGGTTCGTCCAGCAGGCGGAGGCGTTGCGGGCCAAGGGCGTCGAAAAGCTGGTGTGCCTCTCGGTCAACGACGTTTTTGTGATGGATGCCTGGGGCCGCGCGGGCAATGTCGGGGATGCAATCGTGATGGCGGCCGACGGCAATGGCGATTATTCTCGCGCACTCGGTCTCGAACTCGATGCGCGCGGCCATGGCATGGGCATGCGCGGCAAGCGCTTCGCGCTCGTCATCGAGGACGGCGTTGTCAAGCAGGCCCATGTCGAGGCGCCGGGCGAGTTCAAGGTTTCCAGTGCCGAGTACATCCTGGGACAGCTCGCTTGACGATCAATACGCCGTCCATCCTGTACACAGCCCTGCTCGGTTTGCTCCTGATCGCGCTCAGCTTCAATGTCGTGCTGGCCCGGGGCCGCTACCGGGTCCGGCTCGGTGAGGGCACGGACGAGGGCATGAGGCAGGCCGTGCGCGTGCAGGCGAATTTTGCGGAATACGTACCGCTCGCCGCGGTGCTGCTCATATTGTCGGAGTTGACCGGCATGCCGCTCGTCGCGGTGCATGTAGCGGGCATTCTGCTGCTGACGAGCCGGCTGCTGCACGCCTGGGGACTGGCGCACAGCTCCGGCAGGACATTCGGGCGCTTTTACGGCACGGCGGGCACCTGGCTGGTGATCGTCGGCCTGTCGCTCTGGCTGCTATTCGCGACTACAGGTTTTTCTCGATCTCCGGGATGAGCGCGAACAGGTCACCGACCAGACCGTAGTCCGCCACCTCAAAGATCGGAGCCTCGGCGTCCTTGTTGATTGCGACGATGGTGCGCGCATCCTTGATGCCCGTCAGGTGCTGGATCGCTCCGCTGATCCCGATTGCGATGTAAAGCTCCGGCGCAATGATCTTGCCGGTCTGGCCGACCTGCAATTCGTTGGGCGCGTAACCGGCGTCCACTGCCGCCCGTGAGGCGCCGATTGCCGCACCGATGCGGTCAGCAAGACCCTGGATCAGGGCGAAGTTCTCAACGCTGCCAAGCGCGCGTCCGCCCGAGACGACCCGCGAGGCGGTCTGCAGGTCCGGGCGGTCGCTCCTGGCGGCGCTTACCGACACGAAACGTGTGTGGGTCGGGGGCGCCAGGTCGAGTTTCACCGATTCGATCTTCGCGCTGCCGCCCTGTGCGGCTGGCTGGTAGGACGCCACACGCACCGTCGCAACGATCGGCTCACCGGCTGCTGCCTCGACCGTCACGATCGCATTGCCGGCATACACGGGTCGCCGGAAGCGCTGTGCCGATTCGACACTCATGACGTCGCTCACGTGAGCGGCATCCAGCAGCGCAGCGACGCGTGGCATCAGGTCCTTGCCGAATGTCGTCGACGGCCCGAACACATGGCTGTGTCCCTCCGCAAGACGCGCCACCTGTGGCGCAAGCACCGCAGCGAGCGCGGGCTCATTGGCAGCGTGGTCCACCAGCAGCACACGCGCAACGCCCATGATCGAGGCCGCCGCCTGCGCGACGGCGGCGCCGTCCGCCGCGAACACGGCAATGGTGATTTCCGCATCCGGTACGCTGGCTGCGCAGCTGACGCACTTGGCGACAGCCGCATTGAGCATGCCGCCCGCGTGTTCCGCAACGATCAGGATTCGATTCATCAGACGAGTCCTTTCTGGCGAAGCGCCGCGACGAGTTCGGCCGCGTCCTTGACGATGACACCCTTCTGGCGTTGCTGCGGCGGCTCGTACTTCAGGATCTTCAGCCGCGGCGTCGCCTCGACGCCGATCGTTGCCAGGTCGGTAATGTCCAGTGGCTTCTTTTTCGCCTTCATGATGTCAGGCAGCTTCACGTAACGCGGCTCATTGAGGCGCAGGTCGGCCGTCAGGACGGCCGGCAGGTCAACCTCGATGGTCTCGAGTCCCGCGTCGACCTCACGGGTCACGCGGGCCTTTCCGCCCTCGATTACGACCTTTGAGGCACATGTGGCCTGCGGGCGGTTCCAGATCGCCGCGAGCATCTGGCCCACCTGATTACAGTCGTCGTCGATGGCCTGCTTCCCGAGAATCACCATGATCGGACTCTCGGTCTGGATGAGCTTCAGCATCACCCGGGCGACTACCGGTGGCTCGACCGCGAGATCCGTCCGCACGAGGATTGCGCGGTCGGCGCCCATGGCAAGCGCCGTGCGCAGCTGCTGTTGCGTGTCATCCGGTCCAAGACCGACTGCCACTACTTCGTCTGCGTCGCCTCGCTCCTTGATACGGAGCGCCTCTTCGAGAGCAATCTCATCGAACGGATTGATACTCATCTTGACGCCATCGGTGACGACACCGCTGCCGTCCGGCCGGACCCGGATCCGCACGTTGTAGTCGATGACCCGCTTGATACCGACCAGGATCCTGCGCATGCGTCAATCTCCCAGACCAATCCGAATCGTATCACCGACAAGCGACGGGCGAGTCGGTTGTGGCCTGAAAAAACAACGTATGATTAGGTACTTGGGATACATATATATAGTGTGTTCTCATTGCGCCGCGGCGGGGGGCTTGCACCCTCGTGCGCGTAGGACTAATTTCTCCCAACGGCGCAGGGAACGGCATGCGCACCGAGGAAACCGCCCCACCGACAACGAGAACCAAGATGTGGGGCACGAGGGGAGCATCCGCATGACGCACAACGCGCGCGGATGCATGACCAAAGCGGCTTCGCTGAAGCCGCTTCTTTTTTTGTCCCGACATGACCGGTATTCGTGACGATGCTGGCATACGTCGCAAGACGATTGTTGGGCGCGATTCCGACATTGGCGGTCATCGTCACGCTTTCCTTTGTGCTGACGCGTCTCGCGCCCGGCGGACCATTCGACGAGGAGCAGGCGCTGGCCCCGGAGATCCGGGCAAATCTCGAGGCCGCCTACGACCTGGACCAGCCGGTGGCGATCCAGTTCGGTCGCTACCTTGCTGGCCTCCTGCACGGTGATTTCGGGCCGTCCTACAAGTTCCGCGACTTCACAGTCACCGAGCTGATTGCCAGCGGACTGCCCGTCAGCCTCACAATCGGCGCTGCCGCGATCATCCTGGCGATCGCCCTCGGAATCCCTGCCGGAATCTGGGCCGCGCTTCGCCAGCACCGGCTCGCGGACCGGATGGTGATGTCACTGGCAGTGGCCGGCATCTCCGTGCCGGTCTTCGTGGTCGCGCCATTCCTCGCGCTCGTATTTGGCATCTGGCTGCGTTGGCTGCCCGTGGCGGGCTGGACGGCGGGCCGACCCGGCGACCTTGTGTTGCCGGTCGTGACACTGGCGCTCCCGGTGATCGCCTACCTCGCGCGCCTCACGCGCGGCAGCCTGCTCGAAGTGTTGCGCGCCCCGTGGATCCGCGCGGCGCGCGCGCGTGGTCTGGCACCGCGACGCATCCTGCTGGCGCACGCGCTGCCCGCCGCCTTGCTGCCGGTCGTCAGTTTTCTGGGTCCCGCGGTCGCGGCCGTGCTGACCGGCTCACTGGTGGTCGAAACCATCTTCGGGCTGCCGGGAATGGGAAGGCATCTGGTGCAGGGCGCGCTGAATCGCGACTACACGCTGGTCATGGGCATGGTCATCGTCTATGCGGCATTGATGATCGCGCTGAACCTCGCCGCGGACCTGGCATACGCCTGGCTCGATCCGCGCATCCGGCGGGAGCGGCGGTTATGAACGGTCGCGGCGGTCTGTGGCGCGATGCACTCCTTCGCCTCGCCGCCAATCGCGTGGCGTGCGCGAGTCTGGCAATCCTCATGCTGATGATCGTCGCCGCAATCGTCGGGCCATTGCTGCTCGACTATCGCCAGGACGAAATCGACTGGGCGCACATGGCCGTGCCGCCATTGACCGCAGAGGGACACTGGCTCGGAACCGACCGGCTGGGCCGTGACCTGCTGGTTCGCACATTGCACGGCCTGCGCGTCTCGATGGGTATCGCGATGCTTGCGACACTCGTGAGCCTCGCGATTGGAGTCAGCTGGGGTGCAGTCGCAGGTTACCTGCGCGGGCGCACCGATGCGCTGATGATGCGCGTCGTGGACGTGCTGTACGCGCTGCCACAGGTCTTCTTCGTCATCATCCTGACGGTGGTATTCGGAAGGAGCCCGGCGACATTGCTGGTCGCGATCGGCGCCTTCGGCTGGCTGACCATGGCGCGCATCGTGCGCGGCCAGGCGCTGGCCTTGCGCGAGCGTGAGTTCGTCGAAGCGGCGATCGTGGGTGGCGCAGGCACTGCGCGCATCGTCACCCGGCACATCATCCCGAACCTGCTGGGGCCAGTGATCGTCTACGCGACGCTGACCGTGCCGCAGGTGATCCTGGTCGAGAGCTTTCTCAGCTTTCTGGGCATCGGTATCCAGGAGCCGCTCGCGAGCCTGGGCAACCTGATCGCCGATGGCGCGGTGGAGATGGAGACCGCATCGTGGATGCTGCTGGTACCGGCCAGCTGCCTGGTGCTGGTGGTGTTCTGCTTCAATTTCCTGGGCGACGGCTTGCGCGATGCCCTCGATCCGCGGGATCACTGATGGCGTTGCTCGAAATCAGGGACCTGACCGTCGATTTTGACGGGCCGCGCCGGATTCGCGCGGTGGACCATGTGGACCTGTCGGTCGAGCGCGAAAGTTGCGTCGCCATTGTCGGTGAATCCGGGTCCGGCAAGAGCCAGCTGCTGCTCGCCTGCACCGGGCTTCTTGCCGCCAATGGCCGCGCGAGCGGATCGGTTCGTTTTGACGGCCTGGAGTTGCTGGGCGCGGACGACCCTGCGGCGCGCATCCGCGGCAGTGGCATCGGATTCGTGTTCCAGGATGCGTCCGGCAGCCTGACGCCCCATCGACGCATCGGTGATCAGCTTGCCGAAGCGGCTGTTGCGGCGCGTGGTATTACGCGCCAGGCGGCTCTTGCCGAAGCGGAGCGCATGTTGGAACGGGTGCGCCTGCCGCAGGCACACCGGCATCTTGCGGAATATCCGCACGAGCTGTCGGGCGGCATGCGGCAGCGCGCTGCCATTGCCGCCGCGCTCATATCGGAGCCAATGTTGCTGTTTGCGGACGAGCCAACCACGGCGCTCGATGTCACGGTGCAGGCCGAGATCATCACCTTGCTCGTGGATCTTTGCCACGAACTCGGCATGGCGATGTTGATCGTGACGCATGACTTCGGCGTGGTCTCGGGACTGGCGGATCGCATAGCGGTCATGTATGCGGGGCGCATCGTGGAATCGGCTCCGGCCGCGCGCCTGCTGGCGGGACCCGGCCATCCCTATAGCGCCGGGCTGCTGGCGGCGGTGCCAAGGCTCGATGATCCGCCAGGCACGGAGTTGCGGACCATCCGCGGCACGCCGCCGCGCCCGGGCGCGAACCTGCCGGGCTGCCGCTTCGAGCCGCGCTGCGAATACGCCAGGGCCCATTGCCGTGGCGAGGATCCGCCATTCCTCACGACTGGCGATGACGGAATTGCCTGCCACTACCCGCTGAAGCAGGACGCGCAATGAGCGGGCTGCTGGAGCTGCGCGGCGTTACGGTGAAATACACGCTGACAGGCGGGTCGCGGCGGCGCGAATTGACGGCGGTCGATGATGTCAGCTTTACACTTCAGTCTGGTGAAATGCTGGGTCTGGTCGGTGAGTCGGGCTGCGGAAAGTCCACGCTCGGCCGCGCGATCCTGCGGCTCGTCCCGCTTTCAGCCGGCGAGGTGCATTGGCAGGGTCGGCGCATCGACCGGTTACGCCGCAAGGAATTCCGCGGCCTGCGGCGCGAACTCCAGCTCGTGTTCCAGGATCCCAACGCCTGCCTCGACCCACGCATGACGATTGTGGAAAGCGTCGCCGAGCCATTGCGTTCATCCGAGCCGGGATTGCCTCGCGCACAGCGGATTGCGCGCGCCACGGCGCTGCTCGACGAGGTGGGACTGGACTCCGAACTTTCGGACCGGTATCCGCACCAGGCGAGCGGTGGCCAGTTGCAGCGCGCAGGCATAGCGCGGGCACTGATTCTGGATCCGCGCCTGGTCGTCTGCGATGAGCCGGTCAGTGCACTCGATGTATCGGTGCAGGGCCAGATCGTCAATCTGCTGGCGCGGATCCGTCGCGAGCGCGGCCTGGCGAGCCTGTTCATCAGTCACAACCTTGCCGTCGTCGCGGGCCTGTGCGAGCGAGTGATGGTGATGTATCTGGGACGCATCGTGGAAATCGCGCCGCGTGCCGCACTGCTGCCCGCGCCGCTGCATCCCTACAGCAGGATGCTGCTCGACTCCGTGCCCCGGATTTCGCCCGCGGCGCGCCGGCGGCCCGTCGCCGTGCCAGTTGCAACGGATCCCGATGCACCGGTCGCAGGCTGCGCATTCGCTGCGCGCTGCCCCCACGTCATTGCACACTGCCGCTCGGAACTGCCGCCATTGCAGGCACGGCCCGATGGACGCCTGGTCGCCTGCCACCGCGCCGCGGAGTGGCCTGGCGGCCTGCCGCCGGCCACAGCCTGAATCAAGGCTTGCCGCGGGCTCGCGCCCTGGGCCAGCCTCTGGGGTAGGCTCGACGCCGTGATTGCCCATCTCGAGTCCGGTGGCTCCGTGCTGACGCAGAACCTGCGGCAGGCGCGCATCCTGCGTCGCCTGCACGATCGCGCGCAGATCGCAGCCGGGAAGGTCGTCTGGCCGTCCGCGCAGGTCATGCCGCTGGACACCTGGCTCGCGCAGCAATGGCGCGATGCAGGAGCCGCCGATCAGAACCTGAGCCAGCCGCTGCCGCCGGTCGCTTTACGATGGCTATGGCGGCGCCAAGTGGCCGCGGATGCGCCGGGCCTGCTGGACCCCGCGGATCTCGGCGCACGGGCGCGGGACTGCTGGTTGCACCTGCGCGCGCATGGCGGCGACCTCGAACAACTCACGCG
>JAOUGR010000311.1 GCA_029857655.1 Gammaproteobacteria bacterium
CCTGAATTGCCGGCGGAAACAGAGGCAGGCGTTACTGCATTGGGCGTATGACAGTCGAAAGATCTGATTGGCCGAACCACGCGTTGGAATGGACGCGCGTGAAGCCGCGCGCCCTTCAATGCGGACGTTAGGGCGTATCGTGTACATCCCGCGGATGTGGTTCTCCGAGAACGAGCGCAAAGGCTTTATGGCCTGCTCGCCTGCTGGCTATCGGCTTCTCACCCTTGCCGGCTGGACAGGAGCGCTTGGTTGGTTTCTGTTCTTGCTGCTCGTAGTAGCCCTGATCGTCTTTGCAATCACCCGCTGGTTTCAGTTTCCTACACTGTGGCTGTTCGGCTTACCTCTTGCGTTCGGCGTAGTCGCAATGTTCCTCGCTGTCCTCGGTCGTTCTCTTGCCAGCGACAAGCACTTTGAATACCACTACACGCCTGATGTCGCCTCGTGGCTGGAGGGCGACGTTCAGAAAACGTACCCGGCTGACGGTGGTACGAAGGCTGCAACAACGAAGTTGCCAAATGCGCCCTAACCAGCCGCTCCACCACGACGCGCATGGCGCGCTCGCATGCTTGCGCGCCATGCGCGCGGGTGAGCGCCGGCGTTAGGTTTCAGAACGGGTTTGCCATTGGAGTCGATTTTTTGAACATTGGTCTTGTTGGCGTCGCGGTGATATGGCTTCACCTGCTATTGCCCTCGCATTGGCCGGTTCTTGTTGCCGGGGTCGGAACTTTGGTCTATCGGCGGAAGATCAGGAGCAGGGGAAAGTTTTTTCTTATGTCCTGGATTCTTGGTTATGGCATGCAAGGATTGGTGTCGCTGCCGTGGCCGCTGGTTTGGATGATGTTCTTTGACAAACAAGAAACGACCTCCAATTCCTTGCCCGGCATTGCGGTCCTCTACATCTATCTTCAGTCGGTTGTAGCCGTGCTGATAACCTTGTGGGCGCTACACGTTATTGCAACGAAGTATTGGCACCGTCTCTTTCCTTGAACTCAAGGTCATCTCAGAAATAGAGGCTGGTGAAACCTAACTTCAGTTGGTGCGGACGGGCGGGAAGCGCCACGCCACAATTAACCGCCGTGCCGGCGCGCCGCACAACAAGACGTTAGGCCGACAGTCGACGGGAAACCATGGAGCGAGGAATCGAAGTATCCGTCGTATGGTTCGACGACGATGTCGTGGAGCTCCAGGTTCGCGCTGGGAACGGCCGCTTCTCGGGCGAGACGCGTGGGTACGCGTCTCCGAGCGCTGCTGCTGACTTCGCTGCCGCTATTCGCGGGTTTCCAAGCAGCGCTTCGGACCAGCGGTCTTTCGAACTAGGAACCTTCGACGAACAACTCGCGGGCGGCGCTGCGCGATTCGAATTCCGGTGTCGCGATTCGGCCGGCCACGGCTCCATTCTCGTTCAACTCCGGACGGACCCGCGTCGGGACGAAAGAGCTACGGCTGAGTTCTCGCTCGATGTCGAAGCCGCGAGCGTCGATGCTTTCGTGGCCGAACTCGAACGACTTGAGCGCCGAGTCGGAATGGTCGCGAAGCTGCATGCGGCCTAACCCGCCGTTGCAGTCGGACGGGCGCGTCGGTCGCTGCGCCCCTCTCGCGTCCGCCGCTGAACGGCAGTATCGTTAGCCCGCCGGAACGGACTCTAGGCATGTTGCGGCATCTATTCCCAAGGAGTGTGCGCCGTGAATAGTCACGAAATCCCAAACCACTGGACGGGTCAGTGCTTCGGCTGTTCACGGACCAATGCACACGGCCTGCAACTTCACTTTTGGCTTTCGGATCGCGGATGCTTTACCAAGTGTGTGATTCCTGATTACTTGTGCGGCATTGATGGATTGGTACACGGCGGAATCATCGCGCTGCTCCTGGACGAGGTGGCCCAATGGACGCTGATCGGGCGTCACGCGAAATTTGGGGTCACGCGCGAGATCTCAGTTCGGTATCTGAAGCCCGTGCCGACTAATACCGAACTCCTGGTGGAGGCCCAAATCGTCAATCGAGATGATAAGAATGTCGTACTTCGATCGACGATTTGCATTACTCCGGACGTCCCGCTGGCCGAAGGGGAGAGCAAATGGCTCTTGGTAAATCCCTCTACCGTTGCCAAGTTGTCGGCCGTTGACGAATCCACGTTACGGCGATTCCTGTCGCAATATGAGCCGCACGCGGAAGACTAAGAGATGCCCGACTATGGCGCCAGTGAGGCACCTCAGGCATGCGTTCGGGCTCGTCAGGCTAACCCTGTGTTAGTGCCGCCGGGCGGCAAGCGTCGCGTCTTATCAACCGCGGCGTTGGTCCGCGGCACAACACCGCGTTAGCGTGCACAGTGAAGGCACGCGCTTGGAGGCGTAAAATGGCCACGATCTCGGAGGCTATCGTCATGTCAGACGCGCTTAAGAAACTGGAAAGGCAGGCCAAATCCTTGACGGCTGACGAGCGTGCTCGGCTGGCTGAGTACCTACTAGAGTCGATCCAGGATCCACCGCGGGCGGACATCGAGGCGGCATGGGACCGCGAGATCGAGCAGCGCGCGGCTGCATACGACCGTGGCGAACTGCAAACCATCTCGGCTGAAGACGTATTCGCCGAGGCAAGGCGCCTTGCTCGGTGAAGCGCGCGCGGTTCATAGCCGCGGCACGCTTAGAGTTCTTAGCCGAAGTCATCTACCACAATGAAGCGCTACCCCAGCCTGGGCCAGCGCTTCACGGCCGCGGTGGAGGAAGCGGCAGCCCGCGCCCTTGCGTTTCCCCTTTCGGGGTCACCTTCCCGCTCCAATACGCGCCGCGTTTTCGTCAAAGGATTCCGCTTCTCCGTCGTCTACCGCACGGAGCCTGACGGCATTGTCATCCTCGCCGTCGCACATCATTCTCGACGCCCGTTCTACTGGAGCTCCCGTACCCGTGCTCGCTAACTCTAGGTGGAACGGACGGGCCGCCAGCGCATTGTTGCATCAAAGGCGGGCGCCGGCCCGCCGTTCATCAAAACGTTAGGCCTCGCTCGTGAAGCCCGATGCTGCGTTCGCTCCAGGCTTCCGCATCTCGGAGCTTGACGTTGCCTTCATCATCGCAGCTGTCCTCTTGTCTATCTTGCTCGCGCGCTCTTCTGAGCAGCTGTCTCTTGCTGTGCTATTCGCTGTCTCGCACTTCTTTCTTTTCTGCAATATTCTTCGCGCGAAGCGCGCGCTC
>JAOUGR010000312.1 GCA_029857655.1 Gammaproteobacteria bacterium
CACCGTAGACGCAATCCCTGAAACCCGCCCAGACGGCGATGATTTCCAGATCCTCGCGCACAGCGACCGTCACGCGCCGGTCTTCCTCGCGCAATATCCCCTGCAATTCCCGCAGTACCGGCAGCGCCAAGCTGAGACCCTCTAGCCGCCACTCGGTACGCAGGGCCGCAAGCAGACGCTGCAGGTCGCCACTCGGATCCTGCATGCCGGGCTTCGCGACTTCGACAAAGAAGACGCGAACCACGGGGTTGATGTCGATGTCATGCACCTCAAAGGGCTTGCGCACCACCTGGCGATGCACCTGGCTGTCGGCCGGCACGTCGATCGCGACGTCTGCGAGCACCTGGGCCTGGCAACCGATCCGGCGGTCCGCGCCGATTCCGATGCGGGATCTCAGTCGCGTTTCGGTCGGGCCCACGGCAGACACGTTTCCGGCACGCGACGCGTTGCCGTGCTTCGCCAGTTCGCCGTCCACGACCCGTACCTGGCAGCGGCCGCAGATCGCGCGCCCGCCGCACACGGAATCGAGATCCACGCCGAGACTGCGCGCCGCCGCAAGCACGGTGGTGCCGCGCGGGAATCGGCCGCGGCGCCCGGAGGGCGAGAATACGACCAGCGGGTCGTCTTGCCGGGCGCTGCTCATCGGCCGCTCATGTGGATCGGCCCGGTTCGCCCTGGGAGCGCTGGCGCCGGGTGCTGCGCCGGCCCCGCGCGTCACTGCCTTCCGGCGGTGATTCGCGGTAGTTGCCTATCCAGGCAGCACATTGGGGATCGTGACCCATGATCGCGTTTGCGCCGCGCACCGCCCGCATCAACTCGGGATGCAGCGGATTGGTGATGGCGGAGGTCATGCCGCTTGCGATCGCCATGCTGATGAACGCGGCATTCAGTCCATTGCGGTTGGGAAGGCCGAAGCTCAGGTTTGAGGCGCCGCAGCTGGTGTTGACGCCAAGTTCCTCGCGCAGACGCCGCACCAGTTGCATGACCTGGCGGCCGGCGCTGTTGATCGCGCCGATCGGCATCACCAGCGGATCCACGATCACGTCGCTCGCCGGTATGCCATGGTCCATGGCGCGCTCGACGATCTTGCGCGCCACATTGAAGCGCACATTGATGTCCTCGGAAATGCCGGTCTCATCGTTGGAAATTGCGATCACGGCGCAACCGTACTTGCGCACCAGCGGCAGCACGCGTTCGAGCCGCTCGTCTTCGCCGGTGACGGAGTTGAGCAGCGCCTTGCCCTGATATGCGGCAAGTCCCGCTTCGAGCGCCTCGACGTTGGAAGAATCGATGCAAAGCGGCGCATCCGTGATCGACTGCAGGAGTTTGATGCACTCAGCGAGGATCCGCGGTTCGTCGGTGAGCGGGATGCCGGCGTTCACGTCGAGGATGTGCGCGCCGGCCGCCACCTGCGCGAGCGCATCCGCCCGCACCCGGCTGTAGTTGCCGGCTTTCATCTGCTCGGCGAGCAGTGTGCGGCCGGTCGGATTGATGCGCTCGCCGATGACCACGAATGGCTGATCGAAGCCGATGGTCACCGACTTGTTGTGGGACGTGATTACCGTGTCGGTCATTTTTCTGGGCTCTTCGTGTTCTGGATCAGGCCGCCGGCCTTGATCACCGTTAAGAGAAACTCATCGAGTCAGCTTTGCCATCTGACGATCTGCTCCGAAATCGCCCGGTTGAACGGTCCATATCCGCAACGATGCCGGTGGTATTCGAGGCCCAGATACTCGGCGTGCGCGCGAGCCTGCCCGTCCAATGCCGGGTCTTCCGCCTGCGACAGGTAGACCAGCCGGCGGTAGTTCTTGAAGTAAGCGCTCATCAGCTCGGGATGACGGTCGAGACCGAGGCCGCGGCGGACCAGCGGGTCGAAATGCCGCACCAGGAAATCGGTCAGATAGAACGTGCCCGGCTCCGCCTCGGCCAGCTCAGCGAACGGCTTGCTGCCGGCATGAAACTCATAGCAGTGCGCGCCGGGCAGGCGCTCGATGCCAAATTCGGCCAGCATCCGGTCGAGCGCGCCGCCGGTGCCGCAGTCGGCATAGGCAACGAAGATGTGATCGAACTGGCTACGCGCGGAATCGATCACCTGGCGAATTGCCGGTACGATCTGTTCGGGACGATTATGAAGTTCGGCAGGAAGGCAGCGCAGTGTCACATGCGACCAGTTGTTCAGACGTCGCGATTCCGCAAGCTCCTTGCCGAGTGCGCCGCAGCCGATGATCAGTACCGATGAAGTCATCGTGGCGCACCCGCGCATGCAGGAGTCACGCGCGCGCCGCGCGCCGTTCCTGTAGTAGCCGCTTGGCGACTTCCACGGCAGTGGCCGCGTCCCGGCAATAGGCGTTGGCGCCGACGGCCTTGCCAAACTCTTCATTGAGCGGCGCACCGCCCACCAGCACGATGTACTTGTCGCGCAGGCCCCGCTCCTTGAGCGTGTCGATGACGACTTTCATATACGGCATGGTCGTGGTCAGCAGGGCAGACATTCCGAGGATGTCCGGCTCGTGTTCGCGCAGCGCAGCGATGTACGTATCTGCGTTGGTGTTGATGCCGAGATCGACGACCTCGAAGCCGGCTCCCTCCATCATCATGCCGGCCAGGTTCTTGCCGATGTCGTGGATGTCGCCCTTGACCGTGCCGATGACCATCTTGCCGATCGGTTTCCCACCGGTCGCCGCCAGCAGCGGCTTCAGGATCGCCATGCCCGCTTTCATGGCATTGGCGGCCAGCAGCACCTCCGGCACGAACAGGACGCCGTCACGGAAATCCGCACCGACGATGTTCATGCCGCCGACCAGCGCATCATCGAGCACGCGCCTGGCGTCCCAGCCGCGGTTGAGCAGGATCCTGGTGGCCTCCACTATCTCGTCGGCCAGCCCATCGTAGAGGTCGTCAAACATCTGCTCGACCAGTTCGTCATCCGCCAGGTCGGCGAGTATAAGATCTTGTTTTTCATCTGGTTTCTGCGACATATGTCCGTCCCACAGGGTATGCCAAGAGTGTCCCGGAGGCACACTAACCAACAAGCTAAACGATCGTTCAACAACAAATCAAGCCGGACCGGAAATCCGGCCCGCCGCCGGCTCAGTCGATCACCTATGGCGAGGTAATATGAAAACCCGCGTCCATCCTGGTGACACCTGTTGGATCTGTCGCGCCTGCAAGGCCGGTTGCGCAT
>JAOUGR010000035.1 GCA_029857655.1 Gammaproteobacteria bacterium
CGTCGGGCCAGTTGCCGGCGATCCAGTTCATCATGTACCCGCCGTAGGACGCGCCAAGCGCGCAGGCGTGATCACGATCCAACCAGGAGTAGCGCTCGCCCGCGGCGGCCAGCCCCTTTTTCAGGTCTGTCAGTGGCTTGCCGCCCCAGTCGCCGCTGATCGAGTCGGTGAATGCCCGGCCATAGCCCGTCGAACCGTGGAAGTCGATGAACACTGCCGCGTACCCTGCGCCTGCGTAAATCTGGGGGTTCCAGCGATAGCTCCAGGTATTGGCGTAGCTTGATTGCGGCCCGCCGTGCACGATGAATGCGACCGGATACGACTTGCCCGGCTCCCAGTTCCAGGGCTTGACCACGTAGCCGTAAACCGATTCGCCGCCGGCACCCGCGAAGCTGAATTGCTCCGGTTCGCCGAAGCGGACATCGGCCAGGCGCGCGGCATTCACTTCGGTCAGACGCTCCGGTGCGGCGCGACCGGTAATGAGGTACAGGTCGACAGGTGAGGTGAGGCTCTGCATCGAGAACAGGATCCGGTCACCCGCCACGTCAAACTCCGTGACATTGCCGGGGCCGGTCAGCATCCGGCGCGAGCCATCCTTGAGATTGATTGACCAGATCGGGCGCTGCCCGAGATCGTCGGCCAGCGCGTAGACCAGTCTCCCATCGGCAGAGAACCGGAAGGCGCTGATCGAGCGATCCCAGTCGCGCGTGGTGAAGCGCACCTGGCCGGTCGCAGCATCACGCACGACCAGATGAAAGCGATCGGCCTCAAAGCCGGGCCGCTCCATCGCAATGTGCGCGAGCATGCTGCCGTCCGGTGAAAAAGCCGGCTGGGCGTCCCATGCTGGATTGTCCTCAGTCAAATTGACCGGCGCGCCGCTACCGTCCGCAGGCACGCGATAGATGTCGAAATTCGTGGACCAGGGTTCGGTGCGGCCACGGATCCGCGCTGCGAACACGACCTGGCTGCCGTCCGGGCTGAAGCCATAGTCGGGGCGGTCGCCGAATGGCTTCGAGGGCACGTCGGCATCGAGTGAGCCGGTCAGTGCAACCGGCGATCCAGACGCCCCGTGCCCGCCGTCGAGCGTAATTGCAAACAACTGCGACACGCGCCCGTCCTGCCATTTGTCCCAGTGCCGGACGAACAACTGGTCGTAGCGTTGCCCATGACGCTTCGCGTTTTTCTGCTCGTCGAGCCTCTTCTGCGTGCAGTCGAGGTCGGTGCAGTCAGCGAAAACGTCGATTCCGAGCAGCAGCCGGTCGCCGCGTGGCGAGATCCTGAAACTGCCGACGTCCAGCGGCAGACGCGTGACCTGGATCGCCTCACCCCCGGTGAGCGGCAGGTACCAGACCTGCGTCGCGCCTGAACGCGCGGACAGGAAATAAATTCCACTGCCATCGGGCGCCCAATCGGCCGCCTTGTCATTCTCCTGGCTGCTGGTCAGTCGGTGTGGCGCAGACTGGCCGCCGGCATCGATCAGCCAGAGGTCGCTGCGTCCGCGATCGTCCGCGAGATCCGTTTCGCGAAGCGTGTAGACGACACTTCGGCCGTCAGGCGAAAGCCGCGCTTCGGAAATGCGCGCAAACGAAACGAGATCTGCCGCAGTCAGGCCGCGGGCTGCACCGAAGGAGGGCAGGGAGAGAATCGCCATCGCGGCGGCCAACAGAAGGCGTCGCATGATTCATGGCTCCAGCAGGATTCGGGACGCCGATTCTATCAGGCGCTTGCCGCGAACCGCGCCCGGATGAGGCCGAATACGCTGGAAAAGCTGTGCAGGAACGTCGCACCCTGCAGCGGCCCGATCTCGCCGGCGCTGAACATGCCGGCGACCGGGATATTCACCTTGCGACGCAATGCCCCGGAATCATGGCCGGTATTGCCGAACATGCCGCGGCCGCGCGCGGCACAGGTGAACAGGAGCGCGGCAACGGGCGAGACTCGTCCGTCGAGCGCGTCGCCGAGGCGCATCGCCAGCTCCCGCGAAGCCGCATCGCCGTCACGCAAGTGGAATTGCACGACGGCATTCCGCACCAGTCGCGCGCCGATCCATAGCGCGCCGCTGTCCGGGTCGAGTCCCAGCACGTTCCGGATCAGGAATTCGCCGGTGCGGACTGGTTGTTGCGGGCCCGGCAATGCGAGGCCGATGCACAGCGAGTCACCGAAGCGATCGCGATCGGCCTCGTCGAGACTCGAGAACAACGCGGCAAGCAACTCCCTGGGTCTGCGGCCATCCAGTTCGTGAAGCAGGTTGCCGTCGCATGCGGTCACGAACAGCGGCTCGCCGATTGCGCGGCAACCCTGCGCGATGACGGGATCGATCACGACATTTCCGGTCAGGGCAAGCAGCAGACCTCCCGACCTGTGAATTTCACGATTCGCGAATAGCCGTACCGCACCAGGTTCGGATGCGCCGCTGGCGAGGCCGCCGACGACCGTCGCACCGGGAAATGCACGGTCAATTCCCCTGGCGCAGGCCTCCGTGTCGATGGTGGCGGGATCTGTCAGCAGCAGGAAGCTTGCCGCCGAGGCCGGGCCGAGATCGAGCAGCCGCCACCAGGTCTCACGCGAGGTGGTGAGCGGGGGCAGTGTCGCCTGCTCGAGATGCAGCGCGGTTAATGATGCATCACCCAACCGGCCGGCCAGCAGTGCAATGCCGGGCTCGTCTTCCACCTCCGTGCCACCGCCGATCAGGCCCCCGGCATTGCAGCCGATAAGGAGGCCCTCCCCGAGCCATGCGGCAAGCATCTGCGGGAGCCGATCCAGGGCCGAGTCATAGGCCGCCGAAACAAAGGCGATTGCGAGTTCCGGCCGTTTCATTCCGGACTCGGTCGTCAGTTGTTCGAGAGCCTCGGCGACGGCCGAATCCAGATCCCGGCCTAGGCCGATGGCACTCGCCCATTTCATGGCAGATCCGGCTCAGGCGCCGGCACCGACTTCTTCTTCCGGGATGACGATCGATTCCTGTTCCGCGGCGCGAATCCAATGCTGCAGGTGTTCGTCGTCAAGAACAGTTTCAAGGTAACGGGCCGCCAGCGCACTGAGCGGAAGTCCGTAGGTCCTCACTCGCAACGCGACCGGCGCATACATCGCATCGGCGTTACTGAAGTCACCGAACAGCCACGGGCCGCGTTCGCCGTGATCGCGCCGGCAACCAGACCAGATTGCGTCAATGCGCCGCAGGTCGTGCTCGAGCGGCGATGTCATCGCAACATGCCTGCCGGTCGCTCGCGCGTTCACGGGGCAGTTCTCGCGCAAGGCCCGGAATCCGGCGTGCATTTCGTGTGCCACGGAACGGGCCTGGGCCCGCAAGCCGGCATCCGCCGGCCAGCCGCTGCCACCGGCCAGTTCCGAGGCGTATTCGCCGATCGCGAGCGATTCCCAGACGCGAAGTTCGTCGTGCAGCAGCACCGGTACCTTGCGTGTCGGCGACAGCTTGGGGATTTCGTTTGCGAATTCCGGCGTGCCGAAGTGGTACTGCCTTTCAGTGAATTCCAGGCCGAGGTGCTTCAGCAGCAACCACGGCCGCAACGACCAGGAACTGTAGTTCTTCGTACCGATTATCAACACGAGCCCGCTCATGCGGGCGAGCCTGCGCGCCCGGCGTTGGCCGGTCAATCCTCTTTGGGCCTGCGGCTCTCGATCCAGGCCGACAGTTTTCGCAGGTCTTTCTTTTTCTTGAATTGCTTCTTGTTCAGCAGGCCGCTGTCGTAGGGGTCATAGCCTTTCTTCAGGCCCACCGGGTTCTGCTTGACGAGACGATTCGTGGTTTGTTCGTGCTCCTGGCTGATTGCCAGGGTGGGATCATGCAACAGGCGCCGCATCACATCCTCGCCGCTGGTCGGGTCGCTGGGCAACCAGATGGCGTTGCCGAGCTCGTCGAACTCGATCTTTCCGTGACCGAGGCGCTGCTCCTCCGCGAAATGCGTCATTTCGCGCGGGTCAGTCGAGATCTTCTTGAACTTGTCGGCGTCGGCCATTGCGTACAGATTCCCGCGGGTCAGGGCTTCCCATGCAAAACGCTATAGAAGCGTACCGCCGCAGACCGAGAAGGGCTTCACATAATCAGGGGCAGCGCCGCCTGTCGCCGACCGCCGGGGACTGGATGTATATACAGTATCCCGATACCATGAGCGGGTGAATCCGTCCGGGCACCTCCTGCAACTAAACGAAGCACAGCGCCAGGCGGCATGCTTCGGCGGGCGCCGCGGCGGGGAGAAATTCACCGCGCCGGCACTGCTCGTCATCGCGGGCGCGGGCACCGGAAAGACGAACACACTGGCGCATCGTGTCGCGCAACTCGTGATCGAGGGCATCGATCCGGCGCGAATCCTGCTGCTCACATTCACGCGCCGGGCGGCGCTCGAAATGACGCGCCGCGCCGAGCGCATCGTCGGGGAAGCGCTGCGCCGGGGCGGGCCCGCAGCCGTGCGCATTCCCTGGTCAGGCACATTTCATTCCGTCGCGAATCGTGTATTGCGCGAATATTCGCAGGCGCTCGGCATCGCGCCGGACTTCAGCGTGCTCGATCGCGGTGATGCCGCCGACCTGATCGACCTGCTGCGCCACGAGCGGGGACTATCCGCGCAAAAGCGCCGGTTCCCCAGGAAGGACACCTGTCTCGCGATCTACTCGCACCGCGTGAACGGCGCGCGCGCGCTGGAAGAGGTCCTGCATGACGGATTCCCATGGTGCGAGGAATGGGCCGAAGAACTGCGCGGGCTGTTTCGTGAATTCGTGGAACGCAAGCAGGCAAATGCTGCGCTCGATTACGACGACCTGCTCCTGTACTGGCACGCGTTGATGCAGGAACCCGTCCTCGCAGCGGAAGTTGGCGGCCGCTTTGATCACGTGCTCGTGGACGAATACCAGGACGTCAACCGGTTGCAGGCCGACATCGTGCTGGCGCTGAAGCCGGGCGGCACCGGCCTGACCGTGGTCGGCGACGACGCACAGGCGATCTATTCATTCCGCGCAGCATCGGTCGGAAATATCCTGGAATTTCCGGATCGCTGCCTGCCGCGCGCTGAAGTGATCGCGCTCGAGCGCAATTACCGTTCAAGCCAGCCCTTGCTGGATGCGGCCAATGCGCTGATCGCAGGCGCCGGCCGGCAGTTTCGAAAGACACTGGTTGCCGCGCGCAACGGTGGCGCAAGACCCCGGCTGGTGACCGTGCAAGACGACCGCCAGCAGGCCGGCTATGTCGTCCAGGGCGTGCTGCAGCATCGGGAGGCGGGCACCCTGCTGCGCCGCCAGGCTGTGCTGTTTCGGAGTTCCGACCACAGCGACTGGCTGGAAATCGAGCTGATGCGGGCAAACATCCCGTACGTCAAGTACGGTGGTCTGCGATTCCTCGAAGCCGCACACGTCAAGGATCTGCTCGCGGTGCTGCGCTGGGCGGACAACCCCAGGAATGGTCTCGCCGCATTTCGCGTGCTGCAGCTGCCCGCGGGCATGGGCCCTGCGAATGCTTCGCGCATCTGGCAGCGTGTCGCCGGCGCCGGATTCCGGGTTTCGGAACTGACTGCCTGCGACCCACCCGCTGCCGCAGCGGAGACCTGGCCGGCGTTTTCCGGAATGATGTCGCAGCTCTCGGATCCGCACACGGCATGGCCGGGCCAGATTGCAATCGTGCGCGCGTGGTACGAGCCACAGCTCCCGCGGCTGTATGAATCGGCCGGCGTGCGTGCCGCCGACCTCGACATGCTCCAACAACTGTCTTCCCAGTATGGAAGTCGCCAACGATTCCTGACCGAGCTGACACTCGATCCACCGAGCGCGAGCGGCGAGCTTGCGGGTCCCCCATTGCTCGACGAGGACTACCTGGTGCTGTCCACCGTGCATTCGGCGAAGGGCCAGGAATGGGACGCGGTCTACGTGCTGAATGTCACCGATGGAAATTTTCCGTCTGAATTCGCGGCAGGCAACGCGGACGCCATCGATGAGGAGCGGCGCCTGCTATACGTTGCGATGACGCGTGCGCGCGACGAACTGCACCTGATCGAGCCCTTGCGCTATTACGTGACGCAGCAGCCGCGCACGGGCGACAGGCATGTCTACGGCGCCCGCAGCCGGTTTCTCGATGCCGCAGTCCTCGATACGCTCGATCGGGCGACCTGGCCCGGGAATTCAGAAAGGGGCCTGGCCCATGCGGCCACTCCCTCCGCAGTGCGGGTCGACGTGGCCGGATGCCTCAAGGCCCTCTGGTAGGCCTCAGAGCGGCTTTCGGAAGCGCAGGGTGAAGCGGTCGCTCTCGCCGATCGCCGTGTATCGCTCGCGATTCGCGTCGCCCTCGCGGTAGGTCGGCGGCAGCGTCCAGACGCCCTGCGGATAATCCTTGGTGTCTTTCGGGTTGGCATTGACGTTACTGCGCCCGATCAACTCGAACCCTGCGCCCTGGGCAAGCGCAATCGCGTAGTCCTCACGCACATAGCCTGATTTCGCGTGAAGATCCTGGGGCACGCCGTCTGATGCGCGGTGCTCCACCATGCCGAGGATGCCGCCGGGCTTCAACGCCTTGAACATCGCTGCCAGCATCGCTTCGGCAGCCTCTCGGGACATCCAGTTGTGCAGGTTCCGGAAGGTCAGCACCATGTCGACGCTGTCCTCGCCAACCGGTTTCATTTCGTCCGGATACTGCAGGGCTGCAACAGTCGCCTTGCCGTACAGGTCCGGTCGCGAGGCCAGCTTGTCTGCGTAGGCCTTCAGGTTGTCCTGGACATACTTGCTATCGGATTTCGGATCCCAGCTTGCCGCGATGTAGCGGCCCTTGTCGCGCAGCACCGGCGCGAGCACCTCGGTGTACCAGCCGCCACCGCCCGGCCAGATCTCCATGACGGTCATGTCATTGCGCAGTCCAAAGAATGTCAGCGTCTCCTTCGGGTGGCGATAAACATCCCGCGCGCGATTCGCGGCGGAGCGGTGATCGCCGGCGAGCGCCCTGTCGATCGCGGCGGCCGTCGCGGCGTCGGTAACCGGCGCAGCGGTTGCATCCGCCGTCGTGTGGGCCTGGCCGGCGCAGCCGCCCAGGAACAGCGCCGCGACGACGGATGCGGCGAGAATTATGCGCGACGTTGACATGACATGACTCCGTTCAGTTCTTGAGTTCGGCGGTTGCAACAAGCTCGACCAGCGCATCGGGAAAGAAGAGTCTCGAAACCTCGACCGCCGTTACGGCGGGTGGTGCTGCGTTCGCCAGACTGTAGCAGCGATCGCGCACATGCGCTGATCGGGCGAGAGCTGCGATGTCGGTCGTGTAGGCGGTTTCGCAGACTACATCGACCAGCGTCAGCCCGGCTGCGGCGAGCGCGGCCTGCAGGCGGTCATAGATGCGCTGGATCTGTGCTTCCATGTCGCCGGGTCCGACGACTTCCATGGCGTCATTGATTGCGGTCATCCCCGACAGGTACAAAGTACCATTCGAGCGGACCGCCGCGCTGATATTGAAGCGCTCCTCGATTTCGCGACTGATCCTGATCACCTGGTCCCAGCGCGCCATGATCCGGGCTCAGGCCACGCCGTCTGGCTCGAGGTACGTGTAGCCGGCGAGTTCGGATTCGTAGAAGCGCTTCAGGGCCTGGCCCTCGGCGACCGACAGCCGGCCGTCGCGCATGGCGCGCTCGCAGTCGCGCGCGAAGCGGGGATAGAGCTCGTCAGGATCGTACTGCATGTAGCCAAGCACCGTGCTCGCGGAATCGCCCTTGACGATTTCCTCGATCCACCAGCCGTGCTCGTCATCGAGCCGGATGTGGACCACATGCGTGTCGCCGAAAAGGTTGTGCAGGTCGCCGAGTGTCTCCTGGTAGGCGCCGACCAGGAACGCGGCGAGGAAATAATCCTCGCCGGGCCGCAGTTCATGCACTTCGAGCGCGCGCTTGGTGTCGCGCGACGAAACGAAACGGTCGATCTTCCCGTCCGAATCGCAGGTGATGTCGGCAAGCACGGCACTGCGGCCCGGCCGCTCTTCCAGCCGGTGCAGCGGCATGATCGGGAACAGCTGGTCGATTGCCCAGCTGTCGGGCAGCGACTGGAACACGGACATGTTGCAGAAATAGGTGTCGGACAGCAGCGCCTCGAGCCCGTCCAGCTCCTCTGGTACGCGACCGAGCCGGCGTGTGACGTCGCGCACCTTGGCGCAGGTCGCCCAGTACAGGCGCTCGGCCAGGCTGCGCATTTCTATGTTCAGGTAACCGAGGCTGAACATCTGCTGCGCCTGCTCGCGCGCCTGCTGCGCGTCATGCCAGCACTCGACCAGGCGCCGCTCGCTGACCGTGGCATGGGCGTCGAACAGGTCCGCGACCGGTTGCGGCAGGCGGCCGTCATCGGTCGCCGCGCGGTCCGGTGCGCTAAAGACGTCGAGCCGAGCGGCACCCAGAACATTGAAGACCAGTACGCTGTGATGGGCCGCGATCGCGCGCCCTGACTCGCTGATGATGACCGGATGCGCGAGGCCACGGGCATTGCAGACACTTGCCACCCGGTAAACGACGTCGCTCGCGTATTCGCGCAAAGAATAATTGGTGGACGACTCGAAATTGGTTCGCGTGCCGTCGTAGTCGATGCCGAGTCCGCCGCCGACATCGATGTACTCGAGGCCTGCACCGAGCTTTGCCAGTTCCGCATAAACCTGGGCCAGCTCGTTGACGGCGTCCTTGACGCGGCGGATGTCGTGCAGCTGCGAGCCTGGGTGGCAGTGCACGAGCTTCAGGCAGTCCAGCATGTCGTGCGATCGGAGCACTTCGACCAGGTCGAGGATCTCGGTCGTGAACAGGCCGAACTTCGAGCGATCGCCGGCGGATTCACGCCAGCGACCGGCACCCTCGGCCGCGAGCTTCACACGGACGCCGATCTTCGGCCGCACCTGGTACTTTTCGGCTTGGCGAAGGATGTAGCCGAGCTCGGAAAAATTCTCGACGACCGGAATGATCAAGCGGCCTAGTTTGCTCGCGAGGATCACCGCTTCGATGTAGCTGTCGTCCTTGAAGCCATTGCAGATGATCAGGCGGTCCGGCGCGTCCTCGGTCATCGCCATGACGGCAAGCAACTCGGGCTTTGACCCGCATTCGAGCCCGAACCCGAGTTCGGCGCTGCCCCGGTAGACTTCTTCGACGACCAGGCGCTGCTGGTTGACCTTGATCGGGAATACGGCGGCGTAGCGGTTCTTGTAGTCGTTCTCGGTGATTGCCGCGGCGAATGCATCGTGCAGCGAACGCAGGCGGTCACGCAGGATGTCGGAGAAGCGCAGCACCATCGGCGCAGTCAGGTCGCGCGCCCTCAGCTGCTGGACGACTTCATAGATGTCGATTTCGCGGGTGTCGCCCTTGGCGGGCCGGCACACGACGTGACCGGCATCGTTGATGCCGAAATAGCCGCCACCCCAGGTGCCAGCGGCGTACAACTCGTTGGAGTCTTCGATGCTCCAGGGCCTGGGCGTAACGGCGCCGCGCGTCGAGCTGTCCAAGAATCCGTCCCCGTGCCAATACCGCGCGCGGACGATATCAGATCGCGGGCGCCTGTAAACGGTTGGTCAGGCCTCGCGCGCGACCGGGCGCGCCGGATCGCGGATCCATTCGCTCCAGGAGCCGGCATAGAGCCGCCCGCCGGAGCGGCCCGAAACCTCCAGTGACAGCAACGCCTGACATGCGGTCACGCCCGAGCCGCACATGCAGATGGGCCCGGATCCGCCGGCCAGCCCGGTGCGCGTCCGCCAGAGTTCCGCCAGTTCTGCCGGCGGGCGGAAGCGGCTCTTGTCGTCGAGATTCAGCAGGAATGGCAGGTTGACGGCGCCGGGAATGTGCCCGGCGACGGTGTCGAGGGGTTCCACCTTGCCCGCGAAACGCTCTGCGCCACGCACGTCCACGACCAGCTCGCCGCGCGCAAGCGCCTCGGCAACGCCGGTTGCGTCGCAGAGCATCTCCGGCCGCGGCCGCGCGACGAATCGTTCCGGCTGGCGCGCGACGCTCGCTTGCGAAACGGGATGGCTCTCCGCGAGCCAGGCGGCATACCCGCCATCCAGCACGGCGACGGCGTCATGACCCAGGTATCGCAGCATCCACCAGAATCGCGCTGCATAGGCGCTGTTCCCGGCGTCGTAAGCGACAACCTGGGTGCTGGTGGTGACGCCCCAGCCTGAAAGCGTCGCCACGAATGCTTCAATCGCCGGCAGCGGGTGACGGCCGGTCCTGGGCGTGACTGGCGCGGACAAGTCGCGCTCGAGGTCGGCGTGAATCGCACCCGGAATGTGGCCGGCCCGCCAGGCGCGCACGCCGGCCTCGCTGTCGCCGAGATCGAAGCGGCAGTCCGCCACCAGCCAGTCCGGATCGGCCAGCCGGGTGGCGAGTTCGCCGGCGGTCACCAGTGTTGTCAGCGGCAAGCGGGCTCCTGCAACCTTTTTGATGTCCGCCGCATCTTACCCGCGATGAACATGTCGCCGAATCCGGAGTCCCGCCCGCCTGCCGGCGAAGTCGCGGAAACCAGGGTCAGGCGCCCGCTCCCGCAGGTCAGCGAGCCGGAACGCGAATTCTGGCGCCGGGCCGTCGATCTCGAGCGCCGGCGCATGGCGGCGCAACCGGACGGCACTTCTTCATGGTCGCCTGACCGGTAGTCGGCCGGCGACGGCCAATGCAGTGACGGTGATCGCGGAACCGGCCAGCGCAAAGGCCATGTCCTTCTGGCCGTCCCAGATGTCGCCCTGGGTCCCGAGATAGGCCATGCCCAGGTCGCCGCCGAACAGAATCGCGGCGGCATATTCAATCAGCTCGTAGATGACCGCGTGGGAGGCCATGAACAGCCAAGGAAACAGCGTGGCCCAGACCCGCGGGTAGCGTCCGTAGTGCGCGAAGATCTGGACCGCCGCGGGTGTCACCAGCAGGCCGTAGAGGAAATGAATCAGCCGATCGAAATGATTTCGTTCGAAGCCCAGCAGGTCATTGAGGGTCGTGCCGGTCAGCGCCCTGAACCATTCGTCGTAGGGCACCAGCGCGTAGGTGTAATGCGCGCCGATGGCGTGCAGGGAGAAGAACAGGAACAGGCAGGTGTAGGCGAAATCACTGAATCTCAGGCGCCGCGCGGTCAGCACGAACATCGGCACGGCGATGAAGACCAGCAGGTTTTCCAGCAGCCAGTCGCTCCTGAAGACCGGCGCGATCGCCAGCGCAAGCCATAGCAGCACAAATAACGCCAGCAGAGTCAGCGGGTAGCGCCACAGCGAGATAGTTTTACGGTACATTCTGCGACCTAATGACCAAGCACACAGTCCATATCCATTTCCCCGGCCGCCTCATTTTCATCGGTTTTGGCAGCATAGGCCAGGGCGTCCTGCCGCTGATCTTGCGCCATGTCGGTGGCCTGACGGCAGACCGCATCACGATTGTCACCGCCGACGATGCCGGTCGCGAGGAAGCCGAGAAATTCGGCATCCGGTTCGTGAACCATCCGTTGACGCGGGAAAACTTCCGGCACGTGCTCGACCCGCTGGTCGGTCGCGGCGATTTCATGCTCAATCTGTCGGTTGATGTGTCCAGCATTGCGCTGATCAAGCTGTGCCACGAGAAGGGCGCCCTGTACCTGGATACCTGCATCGAGCCGTGGCCCGGCGGCTACACCGATCCGAATATCCCGGCCAGCCGACGCACGAATTCGCCCTGC
>JAOUGR010000313.1 GCA_029857655.1 Gammaproteobacteria bacterium
GACTTTCTTCTCGCCCGCCTTCCAGTTCGAGACGTCCATGCCGAAGACCGGCACGGCATCCTGGTCCCAGTTGACCATCAGCCGCGGCTCCTGCTCGCCGGCCGGCGCCACGATCAGCAGCAGCCGACCGGTCAGCGGCACGTCGCTCATGCCGGCCGGATAGGTGATGGTGAAGCGGTTGGCGGCAGCAGCACCGCTTGCGACAGCCATCGTCGCGAGTGCCAGAAGCCCCGAGCGAAGTACTTGCAGCATCGGTTTCACTCCGATCCGGCGGGCAGCATCCCGACCGTCGATGCTATCGCAAACGCCCGCCATCCGCAGGTGACGGGGACGCGGTGCGGTGCGGCGCCCCGCTCATGACGGCACCTCGCCCCGCAGCGCGGCGCACAGCCGGCTGAGGTCGATATTGCCGCCCGAAACGACGCAAACGATGCTGCCGCCGCCCGCCTTGCCCGACAGCGCGCAGGCCACCGGACAGGCGCCCGCCCCTTCGGCAATGATCCGATTGCGCTCCGCCATCATCGCCAACGCCGCCGCGGTCTCTTGCAGGCTGGCGACCAGCACGGAATCGATCAGTCCTCTGGCCCGCTCGAACATCCGCGGAAACACGCTCTTGCTGCCGATGCCGTCCACGAACGACGGCTGGTAGTCAACCAGCTGCGGCGAGCCTGCTGCCATTGCGGCCGCCAGCGGCGCGGCGGTCGTCACCTCCGCCGCCAGGATGCGGCAGCCGGGCTTCAGTGCGCGCACGGCGGATGCGATTCCGCAGCAGAGGCCGCCGCCGCCCCACGGTATGACGATTGCGTTCACCTCCGGCAGGTCTTCCAGAATTTCCAGCCCGATCGTTCCATTGCCCGCCATGACATCGAAATCGTCGAATGCGTGGATGAAGGTCGCGTCCACGCCCGGGAAGGAGCGATCCTGGAAGGCCTGCCACCATCGGTCGAAGGGCACGCGGATCACGTGCCCGCCAAGCCGTTCGACCGCCTGGATCTTGGTCGCGGGCGCCGTGTCCGGCGCAATCACCGTGCAGCGGATGCCCCGCTCGCGCGCGCACCAGGCGACGCCCTGCGCCATGTTGCCGGCCGAGGCCGTGAGCACGCCGCGGGCAAGCTGTTCCTGTGGTATCCGCGACATCGCGCTGGCGGCACCGCGGATCTTGAAGGATCCGATCGGCTGCAGGTTCTCGAGTTTCAGCCAGATATCCGCAGGCGCGCCGGCGGCGTTGAGCCGCACGAGCGGTGTGCGGAACGCATCGCCCGCGATCTGCGCGCGCGCCTCGCGGATCCGCGCCAGAGTCGGCAACTTCACTGGTTCAGTTTCCACTCGGTCGTCAGACGACACTTGCATGAGCCACCGGGACGTCTGACCGTTGGCACCGTGGCCGGATCAACGCTCGGCGGGAGATCAGGCATCTGATCGCAATGAATTGTACAAGGTCCGGCCACTTCTTCCCTCAAGGGCTAGACAGCCTGGACTCACTGACCGACGCGAAACTTCACCCTGTGCCGCGATCCGCTGCCGGCACAACGGCTGTTTCTGCGGCGGGTGCTGGTGCCGGTGCAGCAGGCGGCATAGCACCGGTGCTTGTCGGTGCGGGACTCTCTGTCAGGAAGCCCGACAACCCGCCGGCGCGCGATTTCAAACGAGTCGCGAGGCTAGACCAGTTCTTTTCGATAAGCCCTTCTGCGCTTGTGGTTGACGCGCTCGAACTCGTCCCACTGTGACTGCACTTTCGTGTTGTCGACCAGTTCGGGATTGCTTTCGGCATACATGACGCCGAAGCGCTTCAGGTGCGGAATTCCGTCATAGAAGACCAGGGCATTCACGCCCTTGTTCTGGTAATCCTTGCGCACCGCAATGAGCAGGAAGTCGACGACCGGATTCTTCATCTTCAGCGCCTTGAGCAGATGCAGGAATCCGAACGGGAACAGCCTCCCCTGCGCCTTCTGCAGCGCCCTCGACAACGACGGCAGCGCCACTCCCATCCCGACCAGGTCTCCGTCCGCATTCACGATCAGCACCAGAAACTCGAGCTTCAGCATCGGGACGTAGAGCTTCAGGTAGTAATCGATCTGGGCCTGGGTGAGCGGCGTGAAGCCGTAGAGGTGGCGGTAGGAATCGTTCACCAGCTCGAACAGCTTCTGTCCAAAGCCGTCCTTGAGGAAACGCGAGGCGCTCGAGTACTTGACGATCCGCAGCTTGTATTTCTTGAGTATCAGTTCGGAAACGCGCCTCAGCTTGTCGGGGGCGACGTCGGGAATGGTGATCTTGTATTCCACCCAGTCGGCGTCCCTGACGTAACCCAGCTTCTCGAGGTGCACCGGGTAATACGGATGGTTGTAGATGGTGGCCATCGTTCCGACCTGGTCGAAGCCCTCGATCAGCATGCCTTCCTGATCCAGGTCGGTGAACCCGAGCGGCCCGTGTATCGAGTGCATGCCCTTGGATTTCACCCAGCCTTCCGCCGCGGCCAAGAGCGCCCGCGATACCGCTTCGTCGTCGACGAAATCGACGAACCCGAAGCGCCCACTCTGCGTCTTCCACACCTCGTTCGCCCGGTGGTTGACCATCGCGCAGATGCGCCCGACCGGCTGGTCCCCGTCGAAAGCCATGAAACACCGCGCTTCGCAGAACTCGAATGCCGGATTCTTCTTCGGGTCCAGCGTCGCCAGTTCATCCAGGTAGAGCGGCGGAATCGCATACGGAGAATCCCGGTACAGGTCGATCCGGAACTTGACGAACTGCTTCATCTCCTTCTTTCCGGAGAGGGGCCGTACGACGACGTTCATGCAGCAGCCTTGCATCGGTCCTGACGTTCCGCGAGTATAAGATGAACGACGATCAGGCCGTGGTCTTCCCGGCTGTCGATGACCGGAAAGAGCGGTGGATCCGTGAGACCACTTGTTTCGGCGCCCAGCGCCCAGGAGCCCAGCCAATGAAACGAATTGTCGCGATCCTGCTGCTGGCATTGCCGGTAGCGCTGATCATAGGCTGCAGTGGAAAGAAGGAGGCCGAGTCCGGTGCGCCCGCGGCGCAGGCCGAACCCGCGGTCTTGTCCGATGCCGCAACGCCCGGGCAGTCGCTCTACGAGCGCCTGGGCGGCGAAGCGGCGATCAAGGCTGTCGTGGACCAGTTCGTCGCCAACGTGGGTGCGGATACGCGGATCAACCAGTAC
>JAOUGR010000314.1 GCA_029857655.1 Gammaproteobacteria bacterium
CGGGCAGAGCTTCGTCTTCGACCTCGCTGACCCGACGAAGCCGCGCATCGTTCGCCAGTTCGGCGATGTCGCAGGCTACTCGCATCCGCATTCCTTTCTGCGCCTGCCCAATGGCAATGTGCTCGCCACGTTTCAGATGCGGCACGACCCTGCTTCCAGTGCGGTCAGGACCGGCGGGGTCGTGGAGATGACGCCAGCCGGTGAAGCGGTGCGCTCCAGTTCGGCGGACGGGCCCGGCGTACATGAAGATTCGCGTGTCTACAGTGGCCAGGTCGTGCCCGCGCTCGACCGCATCGTGACCACGACGACGGACATGCACGACGACTCTCCGGCCTCGCGCAATCTCCAGATCTGGCGTCTGTCGGACCTGAGCCTCCTTCACACATTCCCATTGCCCGACGGCGCCGTGGGCAACGAGGGCCTGCTCACCGCCGAGCCGCGGCTTCTGCCGGACGGGAAATCCGTGCTGGTCTCGACCTTCAATTGCGGGCTGTACCTGCTGGAGGGGCTCGCCGGTGAGGCGCCGGCCGCGCGCCTCGTCGCCTCGTTTCCGCAGAAGCCGGAATCCTATTGCGCCATTCCGGTCATCGCGGGAAATTACTACTTGGTGACCGTCCCAGCCTGGAACGCCGTGGTAAGCCTGGACATCAGTGATCCATCGGCGCCTGAAGAAGTGAGCCGGCTCACGCTGGCGCAGGACGACGTGCCGCACTGGATCGCCATTTCACCCGATCAACGGCGCGTCGTAGTCACCGGCTACGCGGCGTTGCAGCATCGCGCATTGATCGCAAGCTTCGATCCCTCAACCGGGCAACTGACGATGGACGAGCGGTTTCGCGAGGAAGGCGCCAGCGAACCGGGATTTCGCATGGACAACAAGACCTGGCCGCACGGAGGAAATGCCAAGGGCATTCCGCACGGCGCGGTGTTCGGCGTGCCGTGATGGCGCAACCGTAGCGGGAGAGAAGTGGTGGCCAGGGGTGGAATTGAACCACCGACACGCGGATTTTCAGTCCGCTGCTCTACCAACTGAGCTACCTGGCCATCGTTGGGGCTGCGTATTAGACAGGGGCCGTCCGGTAGGCGTCAAGAAAGTAGCCTCGAACGACTGAACTACGGCCCGGATGGCTCGACGAAGCCATCCGGCGCCTTCGATCCTGCGCCAAAAAAGAACTTTTCCATCTCTCCGACCAGGAATGCCCGGGCCTTGGGCTCGAAGGTCACCAGCCGGTACTCATTGATGAGCATGGTCTGGTGGGCCAGCCATTTCTGCCAGGCTTCTTTCGACACGTTTTCGTAGATGCGCTGGCCGAGTTCACCCGGATAGGGCACGCGGACGAGGCCTTCCGCCTCGCGGCCGAGCATCACGCATTGAACCATTCTTGTCATCGGCAAAGCACGCTTCAATCAATCTGGATACGGGTGCCGGTAGTCCGAGGGACTGCGGCGCGTCGTATGTATACCAGACTGACCCGGGCTCCTCCACGCGGGAGTTGTCGTGCTGCAGTTTGAGCACCCACGACTCGATGTCGAGGTCGAAATGCGTGAACGAATGGCGCAGCACCGGCAGTCGCTGCAATTGCCGCGTCGCCACGCCGAATGTAGACCCGCACCAGGCGCGCGCCACGGCGGCACGCGGAAATTCCGGCGGCACCCACAAGCCGCCCCAGATGCCCTGCGGCGCGCGCTTCCGCAGAAGAACTTCCCTGCCATTGCGCAGGACGAAGACCATCTGCGTCTGGCGCAGCCGCCGGGTGCCCCGGATCCGGCGAGCAGGAAGCTCCTGCACGCAGTTGGCAGCGAGTGCACCGCAGTCTGCACTGACCGGGCAGTGATTGCAGCCAGGATTGGCGCGGGTGCAGACCGTTGCACCGAGATCCATGATCGCCTGCGTGTATTCCGCAACCCGCGCCGTCGGTGTGCACTGGTCCGCGAGTTGCCAGAGACGCGCCGTAGTCTCCGAGTTGCCGGGCCGGTCGCGGATACAGAACATACGTGCCAGCACGCGCTTGACATTCCCATCCAGTATCGCGTGCCGCTGACCGCGCGCCAGTGCAAGGACTGCGCCCGCTGTCGAGCGCCCGACGCCTGGCAGCGCCATGAGTTCCACCAGGGTCTCCGGTATCTGTCGATCGCGCCTCAGGACAATCTCGTTCGCCGCGCGATGCAGGTTCCGCGCACGCGCGTAATAACCGAGCCCCGACCAGAGATGCAGGACTTCATCGAGCGAAGCGGCAGCAAGCGATCCGACGTCGGGAAACCTCTCGATGAATTGCTGAAAATAGGGAATGGCGGTCTCGACCTGTGTCTGCTGCAGCATGACTTCGGAGATCCAGACGCGATAAGGTGTCGGGTCCGATTGCCAGGGCAGGTGCCTGCGGCCGTGCCGCCTGAACCACGGCAGCAGGCGCGCGGCAAGAACCGCGGTATCCGGAACTTCTTTCATCCGTTGCCGGGACCGGCGCGCATTTCAATCGCGCGGAACATTTCCAGCGTGCCTTCGCGCAAGGTCGTGTACATCGCCTTGCGCACTAGCCAGCGCGGCATCCAGAACGAAGGATCGAATTCATTCCGGTACTGGATATGCGTGCCGCGGTCGCGGGCCTCGACGGTGATCACTGTCAATCCGTACCTCACATCGCCCTCGCCCGGTATTGCGGTCGCAACCAGCCGCCCCGGCTTCTCGACCAGCACTTCATAGCGATCCATGGTCCGGCAGAACACGAATCCCACGCAACCGCGCAGCCGCGTGAACAACAGGGGCTTTCCGTTTCGTGTGCTGAGGCGTGCGAGGAGGATCCGCGAATCGAGGGCAGGATAGTTTTCGAAGTCCATCAGCACGCGCATGACCGCGCCCGGCTCCGCTGCAAGTTGCCCGTCGAACTCCACGACGTAGCGCCGGCCCTGCTCGCCCACCTGCAGCTTCGACACGTCGATGGCGTCGGCGACACCGCTGGCGGCAAGCGCCGGTAGTGCCAGCAAGAAGGCCAGGAATGGCTGGCTCACGGATCCGATCCGCTGCCGCGCTCGACCTTCAACAATGCGTCACTAAGTTTCGCTCCCGCGATGCGCGCGTCGGTAATCCGGAGTTCGGCGTCGATGTCGAGCTTGCCAAGTTCCGCAATCGATTCTTCCAGCGTCGCCTTCTTCTGGCTTCGGGTCTTCGACT
>JAOUGR010000315.1 GCA_029857655.1 Gammaproteobacteria bacterium
GTCGCATTGTCGCGATAGAGTTTGACCAGGGCGCTCGAAAGCGCCGCGGGATCTGCATACCGCGCCGCAAAGGCATCGGCCGCATATTCGTGCCGTCGCGACAAGCAGGCGGCGAGAGGCCCGGCGGGAAGCAGGAAGACCGGGGCGGCGAGCAGGAACAGGAGGAACAGCGTGTGAGCGCCGCCATCCGCCACGCCAAGGGCGGGCTGAAACCAGCGTTCACCGGCGAGCCAGGCGAGCAATGCAAACCCCGCGAATGACGCGGCGAGCGACCAGGCGATGCGCCATGCCACGTGCCGCAACCGGAAGTGACCGAGTTCGTGGGCAAGCACGGCCTCGACTTCGCGTGGATCCAGCGTCTCGAGCAGGGTGTCGAAGAAGACGATGCGCTTGGTCCTGCCGAGACCGGTGAAATAGGCATTGCCGTGTGCGCTGCGCCGTGAACCATCCATGACGAAGACGCCGCGCGGTTCGAATCCGCAGCGTCGCGCGAGGTCGATCACTCCGGTGAGCAGTGCGCCATCGGGCAACCGGTGAAACTTGTTGAACAGCGGTGCGATCAGGCGCGGCCAGGCCCAGCTCATCAGCAATGAGAATGCGGCCCAGATCGACCAGGCCAACCACCACCAGTATTCACCTGCGCGGCCGAACAGCCAGAGCAGCAGCGCCACCAGCGGGACCAGTATCGTCGCGGAGATCGCCAGGCCCTTTAACTGGTCCAGCAGGAACAGGACAGGCGTGGTTCGATTGAAGGCGAAGCGCGCCTCGATCCGGAAGGTTCGCCAGACGCCAAATGGCAGGTCCAGGACCGCGAGTGCGAGCGCCACCAAGGCGATGACGGCGACGCCCCTGCCGAGACCGGAAAGACCGCCCGCGGCCGTCGCCGAATCGATCCACGCGATGCCGCCTCCGATCGTGAAGCACAGCAGCAGCAATGCATCGAAGACGGCGTGCAGGCCGGAAAATCGCGCGAGCGCGATCGTGTAATCCGCCGCCTTTTCATGCTGCGCGGCGGTGATCGCAGCGGAAAATTCCGCGGGAACCCTCGCGCGACCTGCAGCAACCGCCCGTATCTGGCGGCCGAGCAGCCACATTCGCAGCACGAGACCGGCGGCGAGCAGGGTGATGAAAAGGAGCGTGAAGGGATGCATGGCGTGCGGCAGGCTCGGACTCTAGCCTCTGCTAAGATCAGCGGCAACATGAGCCGTACCGACAGACTGATCTGGATCGATCTTGAAATGACCGGACTGGTGCCGGAAACGGATCGCATTATCGAGATCGCGACGGTCATCACCGATGCCGATCTCGAGGTGCTGGCCGAGGGTCCGGTCATTGCCGTGCGCCAGGCCGAGGCGACGCTGGCATCGATGGACGCATGGAACACGCGCACACACAGCGCTTCCGGGCTGGTCGCCCGCGTGCGGACGAGCGCCATGGATGATGCGGCTGCGGAGCGCGCCACGATCGGGTTCCTGGCGCAGCACGCGGAGGCCGGCAGTTCACCGATGTGCGGCAACGGCATTTGTCAGGATCGCCGCTTTCTCGCGCGCTGGATGCCGACACTGGAACGCTATTTCCATTACCGCAACATCGACGTCAGCACGCTCAAGGAGCTGGCCCGGCGCTGGGCGCCCGAAGTGCTCGCGGGGGTGGAGAAGGAATCGAGGCACACAGCGCTTGCGGACGTGCATGAGTCCATCGCCGAACTCCGGCACTACCGGCGCTTGCTGCTGGCCGCACCCTGGAACGCGCCACGCGCGGGCAGCACATGAATGATGGACCAGCGCGGTGGCACCGCGGCGGCTGTCACTGCGGCGATGTGAAATTCGAGGTGCGGGCGCCGGCCGTACTGGACCTGCTCGAATGTAATTGCTCGATGTGCACGCGGAGCGCGTACCTGCACCTGATCGTGCCTGCCGGGGATTTTCGCCTGCTGACGGGAGCGGAAGCCCTGACCGAGTATCGCTTCGGCACCGGAACGGCACGTCACCTGTTCTGCCGGCGCTGCGGCGTGAAGTCCTTCTACGTGCCGCGCTCTCACCCTGACGGCTACAGCGTCAATGCACGCTGCCTTGAACCTTCGAGCATTGCGTCCATGCGGGTGAAGCAATTCGACGGGCGGCACTGGGAGGCCTCGCGCGCCGGCCTCGCGCGCGAAGGGCTGGTGGAGACCCGGGGAGGCTAGGTGGGCCTCGGGGCCTTGCGGCGTTCGCTCAGGAACAGCCAGGTCTCCACCACGGTGTCCGGGTTCAGCGACAGGCTGTCGATGCCTTGGTCCACCAGCCAGCGTGCCAGGTCCGGGTGATCGGACGGACCCTGGCCGCAGATGCCGATGTACTTTCCTGCCTGCCGGCATGCGTCTATTGCCATCTTCAGCAGGGCCTTGACTGCTTCATCGCGCTCGTCGAACAGGCCGGCGATGATTGCGGAGTCGCGGTCGATACCGAGCGTCAACTGCGTCATGTCATTGGAACCGATCGACATGCCGTCGAAATACTCCAGGTATTGCGAGGCGAGCAGCGCATTGGTCGGCAGCTCGCACATCATTATGACCTTCAGTCCATTGGCGCCGCGCCGCAGGCCGTGGTTCGCCAGCAGCTCGACGACTCGGCGGCCTTCGTCCACAGTGCGCACGAATGGCACCATGACCTGCACATTGACGAGCCCCATGTCTTCGCGCACGCGCTTGAGCGCCCTGCACTCGAGTTCGAAACATGCTTCGAACGCCTTGTCCGTGTAGCGGGAAGCGCCGCGGAATCCGAGCATCGGATTCTCCTCATGAGGCTCGTACGCCCGCCCGCCGATCAGGTTTGCGTACTCGTTCGACTTGAAGTCGGACAGGCGCACGATCACCGGCCGCGGCGCGAACGCCGCTGCGATGCACGAGATGCCTTCACTCAGCTTTTCGACGAAAAATTCGACGGGATCATCGTAGCCGGCCATCTGCCGGCGGATCTGGTCCTGCAAGCTGCTCTCGAGGGTACTGAATTCAAGCAGTGCGCGAGGGTGCACGCCGATCATGCGATTGATGATGAATTCGAGCCGCGCAAGCCCGACACCGTGATTGGGGATCGATGCGAAATCGAAGGCGCGGTCCGGATTGCCGACATTCATCATGATCTGCACCGGCGGCGGGGGCAGCGCGTCGAGCTCGATTTTCTTCTCC
>JAOUGR010000036.1 GCA_029857655.1 Gammaproteobacteria bacterium
GCGTTCATGGATCGACGGCAGGCGCGCAAGTATCGCGGCCTCCCCGTCAACATCGGCTCCCTCGATCGCCGCGGCCAGCAATCCCACGCTGAGGGCGGGCAATGCGCGGCGCGCGACCGGCGCAAAGCTCAGGTGCCAGGGTTCAGGCTGCACACCCGCACCTGCGCGCGTGTACGGCCGGTAGAAACCGTAGCGGCGCATGTGATCGTCGAGCCAGCGTGACAGCGGCGCGAATGGCCCGCCGCGCCTGAATTCCTCCCGCTCGAGTCTCGCCTTGTAGCCGCCGGCAACCACGCGCCCGTCCACGACGTCGATGTCGCTGCCCCAGTGATGCCGGCTCGCACCCGGCAATGCTGACCACAGCAGGATTGTTTCCACCCGCTTCTCGGGCGGCAGACGGCGCAAGTCGGCGGGCCGGCCCCTGCGATCGAGCGCCGGCCGCTCGCCGCGATATTTCGCGTTCCAGATCCGGCGCTGGCGCTCGAAGTCGCGGAATGACGAAACGGGAAGCAAGTCGATGCCTGCGCCCGCGGCGCCCTCCCGCATCGCAAGAAAAGCGTCCACCACGGCGGCATGCAGCATGCAGCGGGGGGACACCAGGTCGACGATATGGCCGCTATCGCGGCCGGTCAGTTGCAGCGCGTCCAAGCGGGCGATGCTACCGCACCGGGGAGCCCCCGAGTAACGCCCCCAAAAAAGGCTTGCGCTGTCGCCCGCCGCGAGGCGGCGTATGATGACCGGGCCGGCACAGACCGGCCTATCCAGGATAATCGGGGGACGGTGCAGCGGCACCGCTGCGGCGGAAATGAAGCCTTCATTCAAGACCCGAGCGCTCGTCATGGCGACCGTCGCCAGCGCGATGCTGCTCATCGTGCTGCTCATGCTCGCCGCCATCGACCTGCGGCTCGACATTGCCGCGGACACCGAACTGGTTCAACAGGTCGCCGCAAGCCAGGAGTTGCGGCGCACGGGTGGAATCGCCGCAGCGCTCGACGAGCGCCGCAGCTCGGATTTCGAGCGCCGGCTGCTCCTGCTGGCCGGCGGTGGCCTGCTGTTGCTCGGCGTCGCGTTTGCGGTGGCCTGGCGATTCGCTGAGCGCATAGAACGCCCGATGGAGGAATTGCGCGATGCAGTGAACCAGCTGGCAGGCGGCAACTGGGCGACCCACATCGAGACACCCGAGGGAGGTTACGGCGCGGGACTGGCGCGCGCGCTCGAGAATCTGCGCCTGAACCTGAGCGACCACGCGGCGACCGGCCGCGCGCTCGACATCATGCTCGACAGCATGAATGACGCTGTATTCGTGACTTCGCCCGAAGGCATGATCAAGCGCGTGAATGTGGCGGCGTCGCAGCTCCTCGGCTGGTCGCAGGGCGAGCTGCTGGGACGCGAACTCGCCTATGTGATCTCCGACCAGGACCGCACGAATTTCAACATCGAGCAGGCCGCCAACGACATGCTCGAATTGACGGTCAGGACGAAGAACGGGCAGACGATCCCGGTGTCGTTGTCAGGCTCGGTCATCGCGGCGGACGATCCGCGCTTCCAGGGCTGCATATTCGTCGCGCGCAACATCACCGAGCGCAAGCGTGCCGAACGCCGGATCAGGTACCTCGCACGCTACGACACGCTGACCAAGATCCCGAATCGCCTGCAATTCCAGCATTCGCTGCAGCAGGCCATCGCCCGTGCGCGCAAGAGCGACCAGGCACTCGCGCTGGTCTATATCGACCTCGACCACTTCAAGGAGGTCAACGACACCTTTGGCCATGCGGCCGGCGACCGAGCGCTCGAAATCCTCAGCGAGCGGATGATCGGACGCATGCCCAACGGCACGATGCTGGGCCGGCTCGCGGGCGACGAGTTCGCCGCATTCATCGAGAACCTGCCGCGTGGCGAGGACAACCGTGCGGCCGTCGCAGCGCTCGCCAGGGAGCTGCTCGACGAGCTGGGGCGCCCATTCCAGCTCGGTCAGCACGAACTTTATGTCACCAGCAGCCTCGGAATCGCGTTCTGCCCGCAGGATGCGGACAACGTCGTCGACCTGATCCGCGACGCCGATGCCGCGATGTATCACTCGAAGCAGAATGGCGGCAACAGCCACAGCTTCTTCACGACCGAAATGAGCGCGATCGCGGTCGAACGCTTGATGCTGAAGAGCAAGCTCAGGCGCGCGATAGAGCGCGACGAGCTCATGATGTTCTATCAGCCCAAGATCGACCTGCGCAATGGCCGCGTCGTGGGCGGCGAAGCGCTGTTGCGCTGGCGGCTGGCCGGCCACGGCGACATTCCGCCGATGCAGTTCATCCCGCTGGCGGAAGAGTCGAACCTGATCCAGGAAATCGGCGAATGGGTCCTCAAGCGGGTCTGCAATGACTACCGGAGCTGGCAGGACCAGGTGCCCAAGCCCGGCCGCATTTCCATCAACCTGTCGTTGAAGCAGCTGCGCCAGGCGGAGTTCCTGACGCGCTACCGCTCGGTTTTTGATGACACCGGCGTGGCGCCTTCGAATTTCGAGCTCGAGATCACCGAGACGACCCTGATGACCGATGCGCGGCGCATGGTGCGGCTGCTCGACGAGCTCTATGCGATGGGACTGCACCTGTCGATCGACGATTTCGGGACCGGCTATTCTTCACTGTCTGCGCTGCAGCAGTTCCCGGTCGGCACGCTCAAGATCGACCAGTCTTTCGTGCGCCACGCCGCCGTGTCGCGCGAGGATGCGACGCTCGTTCGCACGATCGTCGAAATGGGAAAGAATCTCGACCTCGAGGTCGTTGCCGAAGGCATCGAGTCCAAGGAGCAGCTGGCCTACCTTCGCAGCATCGACTGCCAATATGGCCAGGGGCGGCTGTTCGGAGAGCCCATGCTGGCCACCGATTTCCTGCAGCTGCTGGTGACGCAGGCCCGCGGCACCTTGCGCTACGGGGGCATGTTCGGCTGAGCCAGTCTGCCATGCGCGCCATGCTCCTCACGCGCGCCGGTGCACCACTCGAAGCCGTGGATATGGCCATGCCACAGCCAGGTCGCGGCGAGCTGTTGCTGCGGGTGCGCGCCTGTGCAGTCTGCCGCACAGACCTGCACATCGTGGATGGGGAGTTGCCCGGACTGCGGCCACCGCGCATTCCCGGACACGAGATCGTGTGCGAGGCGGTTGCCGCCGGTCCCGGTGTCGAGATGCCGAAGGCTGCCCGACTTGGCGTACCCTGGCTCGGCTGGACCTGCGGGGAGTGCGAACATTGCCGCGCCGGCCGCGAGAATCTCTGCGACTCGGCCCGCTTTACCGGCTGGCAGGTCGACGGCGGATTCGCCGAGTACGTCGTTGCAAATCACCGCTACTGCCTGCCGATTCCGGATTGCTTCAGCGATGCCGAGGCTGCTCCGTTGCTGTGCGCCGGACTGATCGGCTATCGGGCGCTGGCTGCCACAGGGGTGGCGGGCAGGCTCGGACTTTTCGGTTTCGGCGCCGCTGCGCACATTGTCACGCAGCTTGCGCGCCACGAGGGTCGCGAGGTCCATGCCTTCGTGCGGCCCGGTGACAGAGCCGCAGCGTCCTTCGCGCGCGGGCTGGGCTGCGTCTGGGCCGGACCGAGCGATCAGCCCGGGCCGGTGCCGCTGGACGCGGCGATCCTGTTCGCGCCGGTCGGTGCACTGGTACCGACGGCGCTCGCGTCAGTGCGCAAGGGCGGTCGCGTCGTGTGCGCGGGTATCCACATGAGTGACATTCCTGCGTTCCCATATGCGCTGTTGTGGGGTGAACGCAGCCTGTGCTCGGTCGCAAACCTGACCCGGCGCGACGGCCAGGAATTCATGGCCCTGGCCGGGCGCGTGCCGCTCAGGACTTCCGTCGAGGTGCTGCCACTTGAGTCTGCCAACGAGGCGCTGGCCCGTCTCCGGGGCGGCGCGGTGCAGGGCGCGCTGGTGCTCGTGCCCTGAACGTCGGTTGCTTTCTCAGAGCTTCGCGACCCGCGCCGTGCCGTCGCGGCGCATGTAAATCCTGACGCGCTCGCCGATCCTGAATGATTCGTCGCGAGACTGCTCGACCGCGATGGTGCGACCGCCGTCCAGTTCAACAGTAATCTGCCAGGCGTCCTCACGGGCCGCATGCTCCTCGATCGCCTGGCCCGCCACGGCACCGGCGACCGCACCGACCGCTGCAGCGATACGGCGGCCCGAACCGCCGGGTCCGCGGGAAGCAGGTCCATCTGGACTGCTAACGTGCGAGCCTGCCTCGTGGTTGACGCGACGTGCCTGCCGCATAGAGCATGAGCCCGATGGAAGGAACCGTACTGGAAGACGTCCTGCTGCTGCTTGCCGCCACGCTTGCAGTCGTGGTCAGCCTGCGCCGCCTGCGGATGCCATTGATCATCGGCTTCCTGGCGGTCGGCATGGCCGTCGGTCCCTATGCGCTCGGCTGGGTGGCCGCGACGGAGACCACCCGGGCGCTGGCCGAGTTCGGCATCGTATTCCTGCTGTTCACGCTGGGGCTCGAGTTCTCGCTGCCGCGCTTGATCGCGACGCGCGGCGAGGTGTTCCTGCTCGGCAGCCTGCAGGTCGGTGTGACCACCGCCGCGGTAGCCGCAATTGCGCTGGCTTTCGACGTGCCCCTGGTGGTCGCCGTCGTGCTGGGTGGCGCAGTCGCAATGTCCTCGACCGCGATCGTGCTCCAGCAGCTGACCCAGCAGGGCGAGCTCAATCGCACGCACGGGCGGCTCGCATTTGGCACGCTGCTGTTCCAGGACCTCGCCGTCGTGCCATTCCTCGCCCTGGCGGGCGTACTGGCCTCCGGCGATGTCGCAAGCTCCACAACGGAAATGACATTCGCGATCCTGAAGGCCGCAATCGCGCTCGTCATCGTGCTGGCGACCGGACGCTGGCTGCTGCGCCCGCTGTTTCACGAGATCGCGGCGAGCGGCGCGCCGGAACTCTTCACATTTGCCGTGCTATTCGTCGCGATGGGTTCGGCCTGGGCCACCCACGCAGTCGGGCTCACCTTTGCCCTCGGAGCATTCCTCGCCGGGATGATGCTGGCCGAGACCGAGTACCGTTACCAGGTCGAGGCAGGCATCCGGCCGTTCCGCGACACACTGCTCGGTCTTTTCTTCGTGACCATCGGCATGCAGCTCGATATCCCGGGGCTGTTCCGCCAGCTGCCCGCCGTGACCGCGATCCTGGCCGGAATGCTGGTGCTGAAGACCGTGATCGTAATGCTGGCTGCGCGTGGCTTCGCGGGCCAGTGGTTCAAGGCGCTGCGCACCGGCATCGTGCTGTCCGAGGGCGGCGAGTTCGGCTTCGCGCTGCTGACGCTGTTGCTGCAGAACCGCCTGATCGCCTCGGAAATCACGCAACCCCTGCTCGCAGCGATCACGCTCAGCATGGTGCTGTCGCCACTCCTGATCCGGCACAACAAGCGCATCGCCCAGCTCGTGTTGCACGAGAGCGGACCGGTGCAGACCGAAATCGCGCGCTTCGATGCCGCGACCCAGGCGCTAGCCGCACGCGATCACGTGATCCTGTGTGGCTACGGCCGCGTTGGCCAGAATGTCGCACGCGTGCTGGAGGGCCAGGGCTTCGAGTACCTCGCGCTGGACCTGGACCCGTTTCGCGTCCGTACCGCGCGGGAAGCCGGCGACTCGATCATCTACGGCGATGCCGCCGATGAAAGACTGCTGTGCTCGATGGGTCTCGAGCATGCCAGTGCCGTCATCGTCACCTTCTCCGATCCGGAACGGTCACTCAGGATCGTGGAAGCGGTGCGGCGCGCGCGCGCCTTCGTTCCGGTGCTGGTGCGCACGGTTGACGACACTCAGCTCGAGGAGCTGCACGCAGCCGGGGCTACGGAAGTCGTTCCGGAAACGCTCGAAGCGGCGCTTACGCTGGTCTCGCACGCCCTGATCGTGCTCGACGTGCCGATGTCGCGTGTGCTGCGCACGGTCGGGGAAATACGCAGGCAGCGCTACAAGATCCTGCGAACGGTATTCCGGCGCGAGGGCGCGGAGCTCATCGATGAATCGCATGCGCTGCGTGAGGAGCTGCACACGGTGGTACTGCCGCCGGGCGCGTGGTCGGTCGCCCGCACGCTGCGCGAAGTCCGCGAGCACGGCGCCGAGGTTTCATTCACGGCGGTCCGGCGCGCCGGCATCGTCGGGCGCGAGCCCGATCAGGACATGAAACTGCGCGAGGGCGACGTCGTGGTCCTGTTCGGCACGCCGGAGGCGAATGAGCACGCCGAAGCCGTGCTGCTCGCGGGCTAGGAGACCAGAGGACTCAGTCCGCGGCCACGATGATGTCGACGCCGCCGGAGCCGGTGTCGATGACGCCGCTGCCGGCGCCATCCAGCAGCCTGACTGTCGTGGCGCCGTGCCTGGATTCCGTGATCGTCGCACCTGGAGCATTCACGTCCACGTGGCCGCTGCCGGTATCGATCACGATTTCCATCGAGGGGGCGCTTTCTGATTGCAGGCGTACGCTGCCGGAGCCGGTATCGACGTGCAGGCGCCTGAGAGCAGAGAGATCGCCGTCGATCGAGACGCTGCCGGAACCAGTATCCACATCGAGCTCAGTCACATTCGAGACGCTCTTGGCGAGCACGCCGCCAGAGCCGGTGTCCGCTGCGATCGTGCCGCTGAAGCCCTCGATCGTGACCCTGCCGGAGCCCGTGTCCGCCCGCAATACTCCCGAACCGCCGCGGATCTCGACGCTGCCGGAACCGGTGCCGGCGTCGATCTCGCAGCTGCAATCCGTGATCGTCACGGAACCGCTGCCGGTGTCTGCGCCCACGCGGCCCTTGTGTCCCGAAACCTCGACGTCTCCACTGCCGCTGTCCAGCAGGAGCCGCCCCTCCCCGGCTGTCGATCGCAGCGCACCGCTGCCGCCGTCAAGACGCAATTCGCCTGAGTAGCCTTGTGCTGCGGCCGCGCCGAACACGTTCCTGACATCGAGCTTCGCTCCCACCGGCGCCCGGACCAGCAGGTCGACGCGGACCACCGGCGCCTTGTCGCGATCGCCTGTAAGCCGGATCCGCTCGCCGAGGTACTCCGCGTACATCGCGCCCCACCAGGAGCGGGGACCCGCGGCGTAATAGATCTTCGGGAATTTGTCCTTCGGGAAAGCGACGTGGAACCTCGATCCCGCGCCGACGTCGCGAGTCCGGTAGTCGATTGCCCGCACGAGTGCATCGGCTTCGGCCTGCGAATCGGCTTCAATCGTGGCGGTCGCCGTGATGTGAAAACCTGCTTCCGTGCCGCGCTCGACACGAATGTCGCCGATCAGGTTGCGCAATTCGAGCCCGGCTGCCGGGTCAGTCTTGTACTGCCAGGCCCGGGTCAGTGTCGCCGTCGCCGCCGTGGCGGGCAGGCAGGCAGTCAGCAGAACGAGCGTCATGGCGGCCCGGATCATCGTGCGCATCGGCTTCTCCTCAAGTTGTCTCGTCGCGATAGCGACGGACCCACACTGCGCCGGCCAGCAGCAGGCCCGCAGCGATAACACCCAGCCATAGTTCGGGTGAGCTATAAAATTCTTTCAGGCTGGCGGCGATATTGATCTCGGACAGCCGCAGCGTCGTGCCGTCTCCGCCCGGGTCCGCATGCATGCCGGATTCCAGCAGCCGCATCGGGCCCCTGATCCGGTCGGCGACGAAATTGCCGACGTGGCCCGAGCCCAGCACCACTTTCTCGAGCAGGCTCAGCGCCACTGGTGGCAGCACGGCCCACAGGAACGGGCCTTTTGGCGCCCAGGCCGAGGCCAGCATCAGGTAGGCGACCAGAGGCGCATACCAGAGCATGGCTGTGCCACAGGCCACGAACACCGCAGTCACCGCGCCAACGATTGCATCGTGCTGCCACACGGTTGCGTTGGGTTCGGCGGACATCGCGATCATCACCGAACCACCAGCCGCTACGATCAGCTGCGCCAGCAGTGCGCCGACCAGCGCAACCAGCGGAATCACGACAACGGCGGTCGCAAATTTCGACAACACCGTCTCCGCGTCCGACAACGGCAACGATTTCCAGAACAACACGCTGCGGTCGCGTCGGTCGGCATACAGCGCGTCCAGCGAGTAGAAGAACGCGATGACACCCATGACCAGGTACACGACGAACGCGAAGCCGACGTACACGACCAGCAGCAGCTTGGTCTGCTTTTCCGGCGCCAGGCTGCCGAACGGCGTCGCTGCCGCCTCTGATCCGAACGGCCCGACATGCACAATACCCGTGACGAACGCCAGCAGCAGGCAGGCGAGAACGATCAGCGGCGCGACCCAGATCGACTTGTTTTCCCAGATCTCGCGGCGGATCAGCCAGAAAAAGCGGCTCATGCACGTGCTCCTTCTATCACCGCGACAAACAAATCCGCGACCGATGGCACGCCGACGTCACCGAACCGCTCGAGATCGGCACGATCCATGCCTCTGAACAGCATGTGCGTGCGGCCGAGGCCCTGGCGCTCGGCAATCGGCTGCTGCGCCCTCGCGGCGGCGAGTTGCTCGGGGCGCACTGCGACCTGCGCATAGGTCTCCTGGACCTCGTCCATTGCCGCGTCCAGCACGATGCGGCCGCGATCGATGAATATCAGGTCGGTCAGGATGTGCTCGATCTCCTCGACCTGGTGGGTCGTCACGAGGATCGTGCGCTGCTCGTCGAAATATTCGGTCAACAATGTCTCATAGAACTGCTTGCGCACCAGGATGTCGAGCCCGAGCGTCGGCTCGTCCAGAATCAGCAGTTTCGCGTCGATGGCCATGACCAGTGCGAGGTGCAGCTGTGTCACCATGCCTTTCGACAATTCCCTGACCCGGCTGTCGCGCTTTATGTCTGTGCGCGAGAGGAACTGCTCGCAGACATCGCGGCGGAATTTCGGATGCGTCGCCGCGACCAGGTTGATCAACTGGCGAACGCGGATCCATCGTGGCAGCACGGCGACGTCCGCGATGAAGCAGACGTCCTGCATCAGCTTGTGACGCTGGCGGTACGGGTCGAGGCCCAGCACCGAGAGTTCGCCCTGGAATCGCGCGAGGCCGAGTACGGCCTTCAGCGCAGTGGTCTTGCCGGCACCATTCGGCCCGATCAGGCCGACGATGCGCCCGGCACCGACGGCGAATGATGCGTCCTGCAATGCGTGGGTCACGCCATAACTCTTGCTGAGCCCGCGCGCAACAATCAGGTCATTCACGGGTGTCTCCCTCGTCCGGCTCTTCGTCGCGGACCGCGGTCAATGTGGACGCTGCCGGTGGCGGCGCCTTGGCGAGCGCTTCGAGCAGCTCGCGTGCATCGAATCCAAGCCGTTGAATCCTGGCGCCGACTTTTGGCCATTCCTCCTCGAGGAAATGCTGGCGTTCGTCCTTCAAGAGCGCGCGTCGCGCACCTTCGGTCACGAACATGCCGCGGCCGCGACGCTTTTCCACAAGCTGCTCGTCAACGAGTTGCTGATAACCTTTCAGCACCGTCAGCGGATTCAGCCGGTACTCACCCGCAACGCTGCGGACCGACGGCAGGGGATCGCCGTCGTTCAGGACGCCCTCCAGGATCATCGCCACCACGCGGTCGCGCAGTTGGCGGTAGATCGGCAGGCTTTCGTTCCAGTTTGTGTCCATTTGCATTGTGCCGTGAGTGATTTGGCCCGCTACCAGACTACTTTAGCAGAACACTTTCAGCGGAGCCCTTAGCGCTCGCGGAACCTGCCTGCTCGGCCGCATTCGCATTGGCAACCATGTAGGCCACCCGCTTGGCGACAACGACGACTTCCGGAAGCTCGGCGGCCACCGCAAAGTAGCCGTTCGCTGACTCGCGCTTCGCAACCACGGTCACTTCCGGCAGGGTCACTGACGCCATCGGCGCCATGCTGACCAGTGTGAGTTCACCTACTTCCACAGTGCCGCGGGGGGCCGAGGCGATGTGGCCCTGGTCCAGTACCACTGCGTGCAGCGACACGATCGCGAATGCCGCCAATGCGCTGACTGCCATCTGCTTGCTGCTTGTGTACATCGGGAACATGACTTTCTCCTTTCCTTTGCTGGGTTTCGGATCGGCCTTTTGCCGGCTTCCGATCTACTGTTGGGCTCCTCTGGTGTTGTAGTGAACTACAACACCGACTCTAATGCAAGCCCTTTTTTGGTCTTTTTTTCACGTAGTCGCGAAGGTTATGAAAAACAATGACTTACGCCACGCTGATGCGCCGGATTGGGTACTTGCCGAGGATTCTGGGGGTCTGCGGGACCCAATTCTGCGCAACGGCGGCCCGCCGAAGGGCACGCGAAGCGGGGCGCGGCTAGGATCCGCCGCCCTCCACCGGCAGCGAGTCCTCGCCGTAATGATCTGCGAGATAGCCAACGATGATTGCGGAGTCTTCCGCCGTGATTGGCGCGCCCATCACCTTGATCATCTTCGTCACGGTTTTTTCCCAGCCCGCACGATTCTGAAACGGCGAGTTCATGAGGATGTAATCCAGGCTGTGGCACATGGCGCAACTGGACTTGACCTTGTTGAGGCCATCGCCGGCGGCGAGCACCAGGCTTGATTCATCGGCGTGTGCAGTGACGGCGGCCAGCAGCGCCCCCGCAAAGAACATCGCGGCAAGCTCTGAATCACGCGACATGGTAGTCGACCCTCTGCGCGACATTGTGGTGATAGCCAGCCGGATTGTGGACGAGCCTGGCGGCCTGCGTTGCGCCGTCCCTGGCCATTGCACGCACCATGAATGACTGCTGGCCAGCGATCATCGGCCTGAAGTCATGGCTCCAATGCCGCCAGGCATAGCGGCCGAGGTCGCGGCCGAGTCTCGCGGCGCGCCAGCTTGCGCCGCCGTCCAACGACACTTCGACGCCACGAATCCCCGTCCCGCCGTCCCAGGCAATGCCGCTGAGCTTCACGCGCCGGCCCAGCGCGAGGAATGCGCCTGGCACCGGATCGACCACGAGTGAATTCACCTTGATCGAGGTGATCGGAGAATTCTGCTTTGTGTCCTGCGATTCGAAGCCGCTGATGCCGAACATCCCGCTTGGGACACGGTAGGCCGTTTTCATCCAGAAGCCGTCGAATGGCTTGTCGGTCACCTGCAGGTCCGAGAGCGCCTTGACCCAGTACGTGGCCGTCCACCCGGGTACGACGAGGCGCGCCGGGAAGCCGTTCAGCACTGGCAGCGGCTCGCCGTTCATGGCGAAGGCGATCAATGTGTCCGGATCGAGCGCTTTCCACATCGGCAGGCTCTTCACGAAATCAGGGCCCGTGAGCATCGGCGCATCGACGCCGTTGCCGACCACTTCCAGCGCGTTTGCGCCGAGGCCCGCGCTTTCCAGTACGTCCTTCAGGCGGACACCGCGCCAGATTGCGTTGCCCATGGCGCCATTTCCCCATTGCACGCCGGGAACGTGCGGCGAGAACAGGCCACGCCGATTTCCTGAGCACTGGTTGACGGCTGCAACTTCGACGCTTTGGAACCTGCGTGCCAGCTCCCGGTGGCTGAACTCGCGCGGAACCAATACCCCCGGG
>JAOUGR010000316.1 GCA_029857655.1 Gammaproteobacteria bacterium
GGCACCAGTCAGGGGCGAGCCGCAGTTCCGGCACGAGTGGAACGGCGTCGCGTGGCAGTTCGCGAGCCGCGAGAACCTCGAGCGCTTCCGGGCCGACCCGGAACGCTACGCGCCGCAGTTCGGCGGCTTCTGCGCCTTCGGCATGTCGCGCGGCTACAAGGTCGGCACCGATCCGGCCGCCTTCACGATCCACGGCGGCAGGCTGTACCTCAACTACAGCCTGCCGGTGCGCGCCACCTGGCTCAAGGACACCGACGCCTACATCGACAAGGCCGACGCCAACTGGGTGACGCTGGAGCACGAGGCCTACGAACGCTGACCGGTTGACGCGCACGGGCCAAAGCCCGAGATTTCGCTGCATGCGCCTCCGCCCGATCGCTGCCCTGGTCGTCGCCGCCACCGTCGTGGGGATCGGCGCGGCCTGGTGGGTCACCGCGAGGCAGCCGGTGACACTCGCTTCCGGAACGGCACTCGCGGCGCCGCGCGCGATCGGCTCCTTCCGGCTCACCGACCATCAGGGCCGCGAGTTCACGCTCGACGCGCTGCGTGGGGGCTGGAGTCTCGTGTTCGCGGGATTCACGCACTGCCCCGACGCCTGTCCCACGACACTCGCGCTGCTCGACACGGTGGACCGGCGGCTGCGCGCCAGGGGCAGCACAATCCGGGTGGTGTTCCTGAGCGTCGATCCCGCGCGCGACACGGCCGAACGACTGGCCGGCTACGTCGGCCACTTCAATCCGCGCTTCGTTGGCGTGACCGGCGCGCGAGCACAGATCGACGCGCTGTGCCGGGACCTCGGGCTCGCCTATGTGCATAACCCGGGCGTCGGCGGCGACTACACCGTTGACCACTCGGCAGCGCTGGTGCTCATCGACCCGCGGGCGCGGGTCGCCGGATACTTCCAGCCACCGCACAATCCCGACGCGCTGGCGGCGGATCTCGCGGCGCTGGCGGATGGCGCGGGCTGAACGCCCGCGTCATGCCATCTGCTCAGGTCTTGCCAAGGTCGATGTCGGCGTTTGCCCAGGCTCGCGCAAACCGCGCTGCGACTTCGGCCGCTTCGGCCTTGCGCCGCTGGGCGCGCAGCGATTTCTCGAGTCCGTGCAGCGACCAACCGTTCTCCGGGTTGCGCTTGAGTTCCTCGCGGTAGGCCGATTCGGCCTCCGCCGGCTTGCCGGCTGCGAGCAGCGCCGCGCCGAGGGCCTGGCGCGCAGGCCAATGCCAGGCCGGCGGCTCGTCGTAGGGCAGCGTGTCCTCGATCGCGACCGCCTCCCGGAGTGCGGCGATCGCGGCGTCGTGATCCTTCGCGGCCTGCGCGATCCCGGCGGCGACGAAACGCTCGCCGATGCGCACGCCGCCGATCAGCGAGTAACGGTCCCAGGTCATCATCTTCTCGATCGCCGGGTCGGCCGCGGCCTTCACCAGCGCCTCGTGATGCGGCTTCGCCTCCGCGGCGCGACCCTGGCCCACGGCCGCCATGCCCTGGGCGTAGTGCCACATCGCCTGCATGTACGGCAGGTCGTCGGCCGGCTTCGGCATCGCGACGACCTGCTCCCAGCGGCCGAAGCGCACGTCGGCCAGGAGCGGCGTCAGCGCGAAATTCTGCATGGCCTCGAAGCCCGGCGTGCGCATCAGCTGCGGGTCGCTGGTCTTCTCGCCGGTCGTGCGCGCCGCGTCGATCGCGATGGCACTGGCGCCCTCCAGGGTCGCCGCGAACCACAGGAAATGGTGGTTGTGCGGCACGTAGCCAAGCGGATAGACGCCCGGGCCCGGCTTGCAGATTGCGAGATAGTTGTCGTCGGCGACGATCGCCTTCTGGTTCGCGATCACGGCATCGTGATAGCGCCCGACGCGGGCGTAGATGTGCGCCGGCATGTGCACCAGGTGCCCGGAACCCGGCAGCAGTTCGCGCAACCGGTCCGCCGCGGCCACGCCGCGCGCCGGATCGGGCGAGGCCTCGACCGCGTGGACATAGAGATGCAGCGCGCCGGCATGATCCGGATTGCGCGCGATGACCGACTCGAGCGTCGACACGACTTCCGCCGTATGGCCCTTCGCCTGGCCGTTGCCATCCCAGTAATCCCAGGGCTGCAGGTCCATCATCGCTTCCGCGTGCAACGTGGCGGCGTCGAGGTCGTCCGGATAGTCGGCGGCAAGCTTGCCCATCGCCGCGGCGTAGGCCTCGTCGAGGGACCGGCGGTCGTCCGGCGGTTCCGCCGCGTAGCGCGCCGACAGTGCCTGGACGAAGGCTTGTTCCTTCTCGCTCGCATCTTCCGCCGCCGCCTGTGCGCGCTGCAGCCGGTCCCAGGCCTTGGCGTTGTTGCCCGGGTCCATCTTCGAGTTGACGTGCGGTCCGAGCACGAGTGACGCGCCCCACCAGCACATCGCGCAATCGGGATCGAGCTCCGCAGCCTTCAGGAACGAGCGCTCGGCGGCATCGTGATTGAAGCCGTAGGTCATCGCCAGGCCCTGGTCGAACCAGCGCTGCACGTCGGGACCCGATGACGTCACCGGCATGCTGTAGGTGCCGAGGCCCTCCAGCAGCGTCGCACCGACGGGCGCCAGGTCCGGCGCGGGCGCCGATTGCATGCGGCTGTAGGAATAGATGCCGGCAGCCGCCACGACAATGACGACCACCGCCAGCAGGACATTGCGGTGCACGATGATTTTCTCCGGGGCGTGTGGGCGGAGGCAATGAAATACTCCGTTCCGCCGCGAAATTCAATAGAATCCGGGACCCGGCCCGGTGGCGCATCGGGCGACTCCACACTGGAACTCACCCATGCAATACCTGACCTTCATCCGCCGGCTTGCTTTCGCGATCGCCGTGGCGTGCGCGATCGCGCTGCCGGCCCGCCCCGGAGAGATGTCCGTGATGGACGGATACGCCAGGCTCATTCAGCTGCATCAGGAATGGCGCGCATTCGAGCGACCGCCGCTTGTCAATGGCGCGCCCGACTACACGGCAGCCGCCTTCGCCCGCCGTCACCGGGAGCTCGCCAGCTACCGCCAGCGACTGGCCGCGATCGACACGGCGAACTGGCCGGTGGAGCACCGCATCGATCACGAGCTGCTGCGCGCCGAGATGAACGATGCGGTGCTCCACCGGCCAGTTCGCCGTGTCGATCGCGGCC